>JAUWLF010000072.1 GCA_030613785.1 Chloroflexota bacterium
CGGAGCAGGTTCTCTGCGAAGTTGAGGCGGGCTCCTTCGAACCAGCGGGCTCCTGGCATCTTGGTGATGTCATCAACCACCCGGTCGTAGGGTCGGCTGTGAATGACAGGGGCGTAGTCCCATAGAGTCGCCCAGAAGGCAGCGCTCTCCTCAATGGACCACTGATAGAGATCATCGTAAGTGGAGAAGTCCTTAGCATGGCGCTCGTTGACGGCCTGCATGAAACGATACATGTTGGTGTTCTTGATGCGCTCTTCCGATGGTCGCCAGAGAAGCTCGCTCATGGTTCCTCCCCGTTCAACTCGATAGGGCTCCCCAGACTATTGAGTAGTGCATCTATGATCTTCTTGTGAGCAAACTCGCTGACGGGCTGCCGCGACGGCAAGATTCGCCTGCCCAGGGAAGTTGGCCTGGCTACAAAAGAAGCTACTGGAATTCCAACTGGTCCCCAATTCGCACCCTCTCGAAGACGCAGGGATGGCATTCGAGGTAGTACTGGGCTGGCTGGCTGGGGGCGTAGTACGGGTGGAACGGCTTCGCCAGCACCTTGTCGACCACCCTCCTGCTGGCATCGAGCCAGATTACTGCGATGGGGAAGAAGACGAAGAGCATATGAATGGTGGTCAGGCTGCGGCTCTCTCGACGCTCAACGAAGAGGTATGCCTGGTCCTCTCCCAGGGGAGGATGAAACATCAAACCCAGTCCCCTGGTCAGAAATGTGGTGCACCACTCGACCCTGGTGGCAACTACCTGCTGCGTGGTCAGGTTCTTGATCATCGCCCCCGCCGATGCCTGGCGCCATATTATAGCACCCGTGGAGCGACCATCGCAAAACAGCAGGGTCGAAACGGGCTTGCCGTCTCCAAGAGGGTGTGGAAGAGTGAGATCTCGGTTCCCCTGGGGGGGCGGCCCGTGCGTGGGGCATGGCGCGAGGGGAAGGAAGCAAGCCCATCCCGTGGTCGAAGCGTTGGGCGGTGTGGTTGGGAGCAGCAGGGCTGCGAGTCTCGGGTGCGGAGCGGGAGCCGAGCCTTCAGGCTCGGGAAACGGAAGGGAGGAAGCTCAATCCAGCGGGTGGGGCATGTCGTGAGGGAGCAGGCGGCATGTGAGGCGTGGCTGTGGAAGGGGACCGAGCCTGTCGGGCTGGGGAGGAGAGTGTCTTGTGTGGTCCCGACGCTCAAGCGTGGGCCCGTGCGTGGGGCATGGCGCGAGGGGAAAGAAGGAAGCAAGCTCATCCCGTGGTCGAAGCGTTGGACGGTGTGGTTGGGAGCACCAGGGCTGCGAGTCGCGGGCCCGGAGGGGGAGCCGAGCCTTCAGGTTCGGGAAACGGAGAAGGGAGGAAGCTCAATCCAGCGGGTGGGCCATGTCGTGAGGGAGCAGGCGGCATGTGAGGCGTGGCTGTGGAAGGGGACCAAGCCTGTCGGGCTGGGGAGGAGAGTGTCTTGTGTGGTCCCGACGCTCAAGCGTCGGCCCGTGCGTGGGGCATAGCGCGAGGGGAAAGAAGGAAGCAAGCCCATCCCGTGGTCGAAGCGTTGGGCGGTGTGGTTGGGAGCACCAGGGCTGCGAGTCGCGGGTGCGGAGGGTGAGCCGAGCCTTCAGGCTCGGGAAACGGAAGGGAGGACGAGCTTTGAGAGGGCTCTGTTCGGCATTCTTGTCCGGAGGGCTTGACAGAGGGGTACCGCGAGCCTATAATGTCTCCAGCCCCACGGGCGGATGAGCAATCTGAAGGAGGGAGCGATGAAAACGGAGAGCTTCAAGGGTCGGGATTTCCTCACCCTGCTGGACTACAGCCGTGAGGAGGTGGAAACCATTCTGGACACAGCCCTCGACTTGAAGCGGCGTTTCGCGGTTGACGAGCCCCACGATCACCTGCTTCGGGGAAGGACCCTCTTCATGATCTTCTACAACCAGTCTCTCCGAACCAGAAACAGCTTCGAGGCGGGAATGACCCAGCTAGGGGGCCATGCTCATTTCCTGGATCCCGGGACGATGTACGCCCCCGCCCTGGAGGGTGATGAGAGAGCTTACGAGACCGAGAGGGTCTCCGACGTGGCTCGAGTGCTGGATCGGATGGGTCATGCGATAGCCATCCGTGTCTACGGCGACCCAGTAGGCTGGGTGTATGGCCGGGCCCACGAACTGATCCGGAACTTCGCCTACTGGGCTGATATCCCGATCATCAACATGGAGTGCGACAAGTACCACCCCTGCCAGGCGCTGGCTGACATCCTGACCGTCAAGGAGAAGTTCGGTGGGTACGAGGGGGTGAAGTTCGTCATGAGTTGGGCCTACTCCCCGAGCGTCCATAAGCCGCGAGCTGTGCCTCAGAGCGCCATCATCGGCGCTACGATGATGGGTATGGACGTGGTACTGGCCCATCCAGAGGGCATGGAGTTGGACGACGAAGTGCTTGTGGCCTGCCAGGGGTATGCCGAGCGGTACGGCGGGTCCTTTGCCATCTCCAACGATATGCGTGAGGCCTTCGAGGGGGCCGACGTGGTCTATCCCAAGGCCTGGACGGCCGTGCCGATGCTGGCGAAGCCGGTGGGAGAAGGGGACGAGAAGAAAGCTCAGGAGATCTTCGACTCGAATAAGGATTGGATCTGCGATGCGGAGAAGATGGAACTGGCCCACAAGCAGGCGATCTACATGCACTGCCTGCCCTGTGACCGCGGGTTTGAGGCAGCGAACGATGTCATTGACGGCCCGCAGTCGGTGGTGTTCGATGAGGCCGAGAATCGCTTGCACGTGCAAAAGGCGGTGATGGTCCTCACTATGAGGTAGCTCAAGGAGCGGATATGGACTTGCATGGCAAGGACCTGATATGCACGCAGGAATGGGCTGTCGAGGAACTCGAGGCGGTCCTGTCTCTGGCCGCGGAGATGAAGAGGGAGCGCTTCACCCACCGCTACAATAACTGTCTGGCCCAGAAGACGTTCTTCATGTTCTTCTACAACCCCTCGGTGCGGACCCGCCAATCCTTCGAATGCGCTGCTACCGAACTGGGGGGACATGCTCAGTTCCTGGAACCCGGCGCGATGCGTCTCAAGACCGCTACCACCGCCGGGGAGACCATAGAGGATGCTGCCGAGGTGATGAGCCGCTACGCGGTGGGACTAGGCATCCGCATCTTGGAGGACAAGATCAGCGCCTACGGTGAAGGGGACGATCTGCTACGGGAATACGCTCGCTGGGCGGAGATCCCTATCATCTCTATGGCCCACGACAAGTATCACCCCTGCCAGGGGCTGGCCGACATCGTGGGGCTGCGGGAGCACTTGGGACAAGACCTCAAGGGCAAGCGCTTATTGATGATGTGGGGCCACGGGGCGCTGGTGCGCTCCTGGTGCTCAGTGCAGGAGAATCTGCTGATCTGCTCGCGCTTCGGTATGGACATCACCCTGGCACATCCTGAGGGGTATGATCTGGATCCGGAGGTGATCGCGGCGGTGGGGGAGAACTGCGCAAGTCATGGAAGCCGGTTCGAGATCATCCAAGACTCGAAGGCGGGCTACGAGGGGGCGGAAGTGGTCTACGGGCGCAACTGGATGAGCCCTCAAGCGTACAAGGATGGAGTGCTGGACAAGCCGGGTGAGATAGAGAAAGCGCTACGCCATCCCCAATGGATATGCGACGCTGAGAAGATGGCGTTAACCAACGATGCCCTGTATATACATCCCATGCCGGTGGATCGGGGGCACGAGGTGACCGACGAAGTAGCCAGCGGGCCTCGCTCCATCATCTACGATGTGGCCGAGAACCGGCTACACGTGCAGAAGGCCCTCATGGCCCTAACCATGGGTTCGCTCGAAGACGTGTGACGGCGCAAGAAGGGTTCGTAGTAAGGGCTTCAGCCCTTGGGATGCGCTGAAGTGCACACTACGAATGAGAGGGTTGCCCTCCCAGAGCGACTAGACATGGACACGACAGAGGGATTCTACGAGTATCGGCATCTGACACCAAAGCACCGCGAACTCCTCGTGCGCTATCGTCAGCAGCAGGGTTATCCTTGGCATGCACCACCGCATCCGTTTCGAGAGGCACCTTGCTACCTGTTCACTGCGGCTAACTTCGAGCACGCGTGCATCATGGCTACCGGTGAGCGACGAGTCAGTTTAGAGCATCGTTTGATTGAGGAATTCCGGTCCGCTGGGATTGACGTCAGCGCTTGGGTCATCCTACCCAATCACTACCACTTCCTTGCTTACGTTCCTGAGTTCGACAGGGTGGCTTCTACGTTTCAACACTTGCATGGCTCAACGTCCCGCCACTGGAATCTCGAAGACGACTGTCTGGGGCGCAAGGTTTGGTATCGGTACTCGGATAGAGCCATTCGGAGTGACGGCCACTTCTATGCTAGCGTGAACTACCTCCACTACAATCCAGTCAAGCACGGGTGGACAAACCGAGCCGACGAGTGGGTGTGGTCCAGTATCTGGGCATATCTCGAGGCGAAAGGACGTGATTGGCTGGGGGACATGTGGCGTCGTTATCCGATCCGGGACTATGGCAAGGGGTGGGACTGGTAGAGAAAGAGGTAGGCTCGCTGTAAGGGCTTTAGCCCTTCATGATGCGCTAAAGCGCACACTACGAACGACTGTCTTAGGGAAGCGAGCAATGGATCACGTTCTGGGGCTGAAGTGTGTCCTCTGCGGCGCTGAATATGGGGTGGATGAGGTGCTCTATGTCTGCCCCAAGCACGGCGACGAGGGCATCTTGGACGTCCTCTACGACTATGACCTCGTCGCCGCCCGCCTGACCAAGGAGGGGCTGGCCACTAATCACGACTACTCCATCTGGCGATATGCCCCGTTGCTCCCCATTGCCGATGACATTCCGCGTCCACCGTTGCAGATCGGCTGGACGCCCCTCTACCATACCCAGCGGCTGGGGGAGAGGCTGGGCCTCCGCTACCTGTATCTCAAGGACGATGGCCGCAATCCCACGGCCTCCTTCAAGGACCGGGCCAGTGCGGTAGGGGTGGTCAAGGCTCAAGAGCTGGGCTACGGCACCATCACCTGCGCCTCCACTGGGAATGCCGCATCGTCGTTGGCGGGATTGGCGGCCAGCGTAGGTCTGCAGAGCATTATCTTCGTGCCGGAGAGAGTGCCTCGGGCCAAGGTAGCCCAACTGCTGATCTTCGGGGCGCAAGTGATCATGGTCAAAGGTACATACGACCAGGCTTTCGATCTGTGCCTGGAGGCGGCGAAGGAGTACGGTTGGTATAGCCGCAACACCGCCTACAACCCTTATCTCTCGGAGGGCAAGAAGACCGCAGCCCTGGAGATCTGCGAGCAGTTGGGGTGGCAGGCACCGGACAGGATCTTCGTCTCCGTGGGGGATGGCTGCATCATCGGCGGGCTGTGGAAAGGCCTGCGCGATCTGCAAGCGCTGGGCTTCATCGAGCGCATGCCCCGACTGGTGGGCGTGCAGGCCGAGGGCGCGGGGCCGCTGGTCCAGGCTTGGGAGGAAGGCACCGAGGAGATGGTGCCTCTGGTCCCCGATACACTGGCCGACAGCATCGCTGTGGGCCAGCCTCGCGATAGAGTCAAGGCGCTGCGCGCGGTCCGGGAGACGGCAGGGCGGTATGTGGCCGTGGAGGACGAGGAGATACTGGAAGCTATGCGGCTGCTGGGGCGAGAGGCAGCGGTCTTCGCCGAACCTGCTGGCGCGGCGGGATTCGCCGGTCTCTCGAAGCTGGTCCGTGAGGGCGAGATCGGCCCTGAGGAGCGAATTGTCGTGCTGGTGACAGGCAACGGCTTGAAGGATGTGGACAGCGCCATTCACGCTGTCGGTCAGCCTGAGATCATCGAGCCGAGCATGGCCGCGCTGCGTCGCCTGCCATAATTGTCGTTGGTGATAACAAGGAGTAGTCCATGACCGAGACGAGCAAGCTGGTGATCGGGCCCACATTTGAGGAGATGCTCCATCCGTGGAAGATCGATCCACAGGTCCGCGCCGAGGCCCACGAGATGATGGAGCAGGATCCGCTCGATCCCATCAACCTGTACAACATCACCTGGCGGGACTATGAGGACCGCATCTATTACGAGATACTGCCGCCCCAACTGACTAACGTGGAGGCTCCCATCGTCGTGCTGTACAGCAAGGATTTCCCCACCGGCAGCCACAAGGTGGGAGCCACGTATTCGGTGCTCATCGAGAAGGAGCTGTATGGGGAGGTGGATCCTGCCATCCACTCCTTGATCTGGCCCTCGACGGGCAACTATGGCATCGGCGGTGCCTGGGTCGGCTGCCGAATGGACTTCGACTCCATTGTCATCCTCCCTGAGGAGATGAGCGTGGAGCGCTTTGAACTGGTGCGGAGCTATGGCGCCCGCTTGATCCTCACTCCTGGGTGCGAATCCAACGTCAAGGAGATCTACGACAAGAGCAAGGAGTTGAAGGCGCAGGATTCTGAGCGCGTGCGCATACTGAATCAGTTCGAGGTGATGGGGAATTACCGCTTCCACTATTACGTCACCGGGAACACGATCGTCGAACTGGCCGGGGAACTGGAGCAACGAGGCGTCGGCAAGGGGAAAGTGGCCGCATACGTCTCGGCTATGGGTTCGGGGGGGACCATCGCCGCAGGGGACTGCCTGAAGCAGAAGTGGCCCGACCACAAGATCGTGGGGCTGGAGCCCATCCAGTGTCCTACCATCTTCTGGAACGGTTACGGGGGCCACGATATTCAGGGCATCGGCGACAAACACGTCACCTGGATCCACAACGTGATGAACATGGATGCCATCATGTGCATCGACGACATCGAGTCCAAGAAGGGGTTGCAACTGCTCACGGAAGAGGCGGGCTCTAAGACGATGGTCGATCGGTACGGCGTGCCCGAGGAGAGCGTGCGCCTCATGGCTGAGACCTTCGGCATCTCCGGGGTGTGCAACGTGCTGGGGGCCATCAAGACGGCCAAATGGTATGGGTTTGGCAAGGATGATGTGATCGTCACCATACTCACCGACGCCATCGATCGCTATCATTCGGTGATGGAGCAGATGGACGAGACCTACGGCCCCATGGACGAGACCGAGGCGGCTGCGCGATTGGTGAGCATCTTCCACAGTCAGAAGCTGGATTGGATCGAGGAGGGGACGCGCCGCACGCGCAACCAGTGGCACAACTTGAAGTACTACACCTGGGTGGAGCAGCAGGGCAAGAGCGTGGAGGAACTGGACGCCCAGCGAGACCAGGGGTACTGGGAGGACCAACAGGCGCAGGTGGAGGAGATCGACCGGAGGATACTTCGAGCTCGCGGAGGCTAGGGTCCCATGGTTGTGCAGCAGATGGAGTTCTGAGTGGAGGAGCCATCGTGAACGAGAGGACTGAAACGTCGCGCGTTCCGACTCAGGACGAGAGGATCATGGCGGCGGTGGCTCACGCCACGGTCATCTGGCCGACATTGGGCCTTGTCGCACCCCTCGTGATCTGGGGCACGCAGAGGGAGAAATCAGCTTTCCTTGGGTTCCAGGCCATCCAGGCGGCTGCCTACCAGTTCATCCTCCTCTTGGGTGGGTTGCTGTGTGCGGCCTGTTACATGTGCAGCTCCTTGAGTATCCCTTTCGCCGCCATGTTGGCCGCACCCTTCGACGAGGGAGCGGCAGTGTGTTTCCCGTTTCTCACTTTCTCTTTGTCGTTTGGCATCCTGTTTCTCTCGATGCTGCTATGGCTGGCGTACGTGGGCTATGGCCTCTTCGGAGCCGTTTGGGTGCTCCAGGGCAACGACTTTCGATACGGGTTTCTGGGTCCCTGGCTGGAGCGGTACTTGGAGCAGCAGTAGGGCCGTGGCTGGTTTCTGAATAGGAGTAGGAGGTCGAAGTGAACGAAGAGTCTGTGCCGGCGCAAGGGTCGCTCCAGGAAGAGAAGATCATGGCCGCTTTGAGCCATGCTACGATTATCTGGCCAGTGATGGGCATCATTGCGCCTGTGATCATCTGGGCCACTCAACGTGAGAAGTCGCCTTTCGTCGCCTTCCAGGCCCTCCAGGCTGCCGTGTATCACATGACGCTGATCCTCGCGGGGCTGGTGTGCGGCGTTTGTTACTTGTTTACGTACTTCGGGATGATCGTCGGGGCCCTGGGGATGCCGTTGACCATGCTTTTCACCCTGCCCCCGGAAGGGGCAGGGGCGGGGGATCTCCCGCCGGAGGCGGCCGTAGGTATGATTTTGGGTTTCGTGGTCATGTTCTTCTTCTACCTGCTGGTCTTCGGCCTGATGGCATTGGGCGTGGTCGCCTGGCTGGCCTACATCTCTTATGGTCTCTATGGGGCGGTGGCCAGCCTGCGGGGTAAGGACTTCCGATATGTGATCCTAGGCCCTCGGTTGGAGCGATACCTGGAAGAGGGGTGACGCTTCGCACTCGACAGTTGATGAGTGAAGAGGTCAGGTGAGCGCAGAATCCGCTGTCGCAGGGAAGATGCAGCGTGACAGGATCATCGCCGCCTCGGGCCATGCTGCCATCATACTTCCACTGCTGGGGACTGTTGTCCCCCTGGTGATCTGGACCATTCGCGTGCGGAACCACCAATCGTCGCCTTCCACGCCCGTCAGGCCGCAATCTAGCAGTTCATCAGCGTCCTGGGCGCATCCGTCACCCTGGAGTCTCTCATGTGCATGTTCTGCTTCATGTTGATGTGCAACGGGGGGTGCCCGCCGCCTGAGCCATCTCCCGAGCCACCGTTCATAGACGATCCTTCTCTGTATCTCCTTACACTGGTGCTTCTGGGTCTACTGGTTGTCGGCCTGTATCTCTTCGTGGGCGCCTTCACACTGGTGGGCCTGTTGGCTTGGATGGGTTACGTTGCGTATGGCTTGTATGGAGCCGTGGCAACGCTCCAAGGCGAGGAATTCCGATATGTGATCATCGGCGCTCGATTGGAGCGATGTCTGGAGGAGACCTGAGGTCGTCCTCTGCGTTGACCCAGGGGGGGAAGGCTTGAGCGAGCCCAGAACGGGTCACCGCCAGCGGAACCTCTGCTGCTCAACCAGCGTCCTTACAGTGGTTAAGACGCTTAGGGAGGTTCGATGAGATGTCCAACAAGAGGATACCACTGTTGTTCCTGCTGGCTTTGGCTCTGATACTAAGCCTGGGGAGCTGCTCCAGTCTGGCGCCCACCGACACGCCTTCTGCACCAGAAGCTTCGGGCGAAGTAGTGGGGGCGCGTGACGCGGCGCTCACCTACGTCCGCGAGCACTTCGAAGAGGCGCCTGCGGAATCACTGTCTTGGGTTGGGGAGAGGCTCACGCCCGAGGATCTGCCGGGCGGGGTGACGTGGCAGTACACCGCCGGGGATTGGGTGGTCACGGTCTCCTATGCGGTATTACCGCCCGAGTGGACCGTGTATGGGGTGTCGGTGGTCAACGAGAGCGTCGGGGTCGATTGGGAGGGCCGGGTCGACGCCTCGGGGCGCGTGCCCGAGGCACCCGAACACGTATTGGTCGCGCGGGATGCGGCCTTGTACCACGTCGTCGACAACTATGGCTTACAGGGGCTTGGGTCAGGCCTGGCTTGGCAAGAGGAGCGGATCACGCCTGGGGGGATTGTGGGCTCAGGGGCTTATCAGTACACGGTGGGAGATTGGGTAGTCACGATCTCCTACCCCGTTGTGCCGCCGGAGCAGGCGGTGTATCAGGTATCGATAGTGAACCAGGCCAGTGGCTTCCAGTGGGAAGGAGAGGTAGATGCGCATAGCACGGTGACGGAACTTGGCGCGGAGGGTCCGGAAGTCATGTTCGACAGAGTGGCTGCTCGCGACGCTGCTTTGAACTACATCTATCAGAACTACCAGTACCCGCCACTGGACACAGCTGCGGTTGGGTGGGAGGAGGAGGAACTGACACCGGAGGGACTGGTGGGCGCGGCGAAGTATCGCTACACGGCCTTCAATTGGGTTGTGGAGGTGTCCTATCCCATAGTGGCCCCAGAGGCGACGATCTACGAGGTGACGGTGACCAATGCTGACCTCGGTCTCGACTGGCAGGGAACCGTCGACGCCCAGGGCACGGTGACGCAAGCGTAGGAGTTGACACAACAAGCTTGAGCCTTCTGGGCCAGGGGGATGCTTGCTTCTGGCCCTTTTCTTACTGCACCCGGGCGGAGCTACCCCTTAGACTACCCCAAGCGACCCAGTTCCTCTTCCACGATGCTCTCGTCCAGTTTCTTGAACAGTGGCTCGGGCTTGGCTAGCGACTGGCCCACGGGCAAGGAGCTTGGGGCCCAGGAGACGTCGGCGGTGGGGGGGTCGTAGACCAGCGCTTGGTGGGATTTCTCCTCCTCCTCGAAGGTCTCGATTCTGGAGTGGCCCATGAGGTTGCCGTCGCATCCTAGGGACTGGTGCAACTTCTGGGAGGAGAAGGGCAGGAAGGGGTAGAAGAGGATCTTGAGGGAGTTTATCACCCCCAGCATCACGTAGACCGTGGTGGCCGCGGCCTGGCGATCATCCTTCATCACCTTCCACGGCTCTTTCTCGTCGAGATAGCGGTTCGCTTCGTGAGCGACGGCCATGACCTCGGCCAGGGCCGCCTTGAACCGTGCTTTGCCTATCAGTTCCCCGACCGGTTCAAAGGCCTCTTCCACCTTTGCTATCATCGCCTTGTCGTCCGCACCCAGTTCCCCTGGCTCTGGTACCTCTTGCTCGAAGTTGCGATAGGCGAAGGTCAGGAGGCGGTGAGCCAGGTTGCCCCAGGTAGCCAGCAACTCGTCGTTGTTGCGCCGCCAGAAGTCGTACCACGAGAAGTCCGTGTCCCGATTCTCAGGGGCGTTGACAGTGAGGTAGTATCTGAGGGGATCGGGGTCGTATCGGCGCAGGTAATCAGGAAGCCATACGGCGAAGTTGCGGCTCACCGATAGCTTGCGCCCCTCCAGATTGAGGTACTCGTTGGCAGGGACATCATACGGCAAGTTCAGGTCGCCGTACCCCATCAGCATCGCGGGCCAGTTAATGGTGTGGAAGAAGATGTTGTCCTTGCCGATGAAATAGTAGCCGCGGGCAGGTTCCTGCCACCATTCGCGCCACCTCTCCGGTTGCCCCTGGTTCTTGGCCCATTCCATGCTGGCTGACAGGTACCCGATCACCGCTTCGAACCAGACGTAGATGCGTTTGTCATCGTAGCCTTCCACGGGCAGCTCGACACCCCATGTTATGTCTCGGGTGATGGGCCGAGCCCGCAGCCCGTCCCGCAGCATGTTGGTCGTGAAGTTGAGGACATTAGGTCGCCAGTAGTCCTTGTCCTCCAACCACTCCATCAGGCGATCGCTGAAGGCTGGCAGGTCGAGGAAGAAATGCTCCGTCTCTCTGACTATCGGGGTGGTGCCGTCGAATTTGCAGCGAGGTTTGATCAATTCTGTGGCATCGAGCGGGCGGCCACAGTTGTCGCACTGGTCGCCACGAGCGTTGTCGAACCCACACAGAGGGCAGGTGCCCTCCACGTACCGGTCGGGAAGGAAGCGCTCCTCCTGCTCGCAGTACTGTTGCTTCATCACGTCCTTGTGGATGCAGCCCTTGTCGAGAAGCCTGGAGAACATATCCTGCGCCACGTGGTGGTGGTTTTCAGTGTCGGTATGGGTGAAGAGGTCGAAGCTGACGCCTAGCTCCATGAACCCGTCCAGGAAGCGATGGTGGTAGCGCAGGAAGAGGTCCTCCGGTGAGATGCCTTCCTGCTCGGCGCGAACTGTCACGGGGGTGCCGTGGGAATCGGAGCCCGTGACCATGAGCACGTCGTTGCCCCGCAGGCGGTGGTAGCGGGCGAAGATGTCTGGTGGAAGGTACGCACCGGCCACGTGTCCCAAGTGTCGATCGCCGCTGGCGTAGGGCCACGCTACGAAGACCCCGATGTTTTCCCCCATGGTGGTGTCTTTTCCTCCTTTGAAGTCGAAGGGATTCTATCACATGCTGTCGGAAAAGGGAAGTGGTGCGACGGAGAAGGTGCTGAGGAGCATCCGCGCAACCCGACCGCGTGAAGACGTGGTCGTGCCCCGATGGGTGTTGGTTCTGCCAGGATGCAGAGAGATCACCGTTGGATGGCGCGGCTGGCCGTGCTAGTATTGGAGGCGTCCGACTCAGCGTCGAGAGGGTCGGACACGGGAAGCAGTTTGAGAAGGAGGATTCGCCACGGCAGAGATGTACACCGCGGGCAAGCTCGCCAAGCTATTGGGCGTGTCGCAGGGCAAGTTGAAGAAGATCATCGAGGCTGAGAACATCGAGCCTGATGAGGTGAAGCGCAACTGTAAGTACTACGGCGAGGCCACGGGCGAGAAGATCAAGGCGCTTCTGGAGAAGAGCTAGGACTCTGACCGTGGTTTCCGGACAGGAGCAGCGCCGATACCGACGCGACAGGTCCGGGCTAAGGCAGCGAGGAGAGGCGGCGGTATCTGTACGAGACATTCAGGTGGTCGTGGGGCGTCCCGGCTAGCATGCCCAGCCTGCTCACCGCGTCGCAGGAACTCGGATTCTTCACCACCAGCCAGTGGGGCCCACCCACAGCGGGATGGGTGATCCAGCTCCCTGGTCCATAGCCAAAGCCTGCCTTCCCACTGGCTTCGGTGTACTGCACCGCCATGTCACCAGGCCAGTGGAACTCCACTCTGACTCCTCCTTTCGGCAGCCCGTCCGCGCGGTAGACCCATACGTCCAGGCTTGAGGGTCCACTTCTCTCCCTCAACTCCACACAATGGTACCCCCATCCGCTGATCTGCTCCACACGCACCCCGTATTTGTTCACCGCCCACCGGTAGGTCCGCTGGACACCGTTCATGTCGTAGACTTTCAAGCCCACGGGTCCCGCAGGTGGCGTGGGGGTAGGTGTCGGCGTGGGCGTGGGGGTAGGCGTGGGCGTCGGGGTGGGGGTATTGGCCACCGCTACGTAGGGTAGGTAGGACCTGGGCGTCAGCGGAATGGGCATTTCCAGGACGATGTAGGGGAGGTAGGCTACGGGGGTTAGCTCCGGGGGGATGTCGGCCAGGGTGCTGTGCGGGATACCAGCGAACAAAGGGAATGGTGCCAGTTCCAGGACAACGAGTGTGAAAGCTAGTACGCTTCCCGCAAGAATGAGATGCCGGTTGGTTTTCATCTTTGGCTAGCCGTGGCAGCTCTTCGGCAAGGTGCCGCCGTCCGCGGGCACAGTATAGCGCAGCCGAGATGGGGTGTCAATGGTCGTGTGGGCCATTCGGCTAGGGCGTAGTGGCCCGTTGGCCTAGGGCCCCGAGGGGTAGTTCTTCGCCACCAGAGGCACATAGAACGCTATGGGCGTGGGTGTCGGGGGTATATCGGAAGTGAAACTCAGGTCATCGAAGTAGACTGGCTCCTGGGGGCCAGTGGTGCCGATTCTGGCAACCGCCATGATCCTCGCCGTGACTGTATCGGATGGTGGGATGACGGAGCCGAGGGTGATGGGTCTGTAGAAATCATTCTGGCCATAGAGGCAGGTTTCCACAGAATGCAGCCACTCCGTACCTCGCCATCTGATGCGCAGGCAGGCTTGGGTGAAGTTGGCATCGTCCATGTAGACCCAGCCGGTGAGGGTGTAGGTGGCGCTGGGGACGACGCTGACGTCCTGACGGATCCAAATCTCGCCACTGGTGTCGGTCTTGATCAGCGATCCAGCCCACTGGCCGGAGTGCACGGGCGAGATAGAGGTGGTGAAGGTGATGCCATATTCATAAGATGGCTGCCAGTCGCTGGTGCCGCTCTCGAACCCACCATTCGACAGCAGGTTTGTGGAACCGAGAGCGCTTTGTGATGCCAGCAAGACAGAGAGCGTCAGGAGGGCAAGGGGGACGAGGAGGCAGAGGGCCAGAAGGCGAGGCCTCCTCGTGTTGTGATCGTCCTCGCTCTGTTGGTCTCTCTCATGGCCGTTCATGCTAGACGCCCTCGTCTGCCATGATACCGCAGCTGTGGTTGCTAGTCAACCAGGCGTCGCCGTGACCGCGCAGATTTCGAAGCTGGGAGCAGGGACCAAATTCCCAGGCGCGGAAAGCAAGAGCCTCAGCGCAATACGATCGCCCCGAGGCTCCCTCTCTTGATCGTATGGGTCCGATGGCGCCGCCTGGCCTCGCTCTAGTACCTGCTGTAGCTTGGCCGCTCGGCGGCTTCGGTCACCACGAGGTCGGTGGCCCTGGGCCCGCGCTGGTCAGTCTCTATGTCGAACTCCACCTTGTCGCCCTCGTACAGGGAACGGGGACCCCCCGCACGAATTCCGGAGAAGTGGATGAACACATCGTTGCCGCCTTCGCGGACGATGAAGCCGTAGCCCTTGCGGTCGCTGAACCACTTGACGGTGCCTTCGAGCCTTTTCTCTTGCTCTTTCGGTTGCTCTTGCGCTGGCTCTTCCGCTAGCTCCTCCGGTTGGTCCTCCGGTTGTTCTTCCACTGGCTCCCCCACTTGTTCTTCCTCTTGTTCCTCCGGTTGTTCTTCCATTCGCTCTTCCATTGCTGCTCCACTGTCCTTTCACTAAGAGTTTGAAGGTGTGGCTGCGCTTCAAGAAAGCCTCAGCACCAACACAACGCCGCGCAGTCCAAGATGAGAAAGCAGCTACGGATGAGCTCCTTCCATCTGAGACAGGCAGGACCGGTGTGTACCTTCTGCCATAGAATAGCGCAAGTCCTTGCGTTTGTCAAGTGGCAAAAGAGAGATATTGGGTATGTGTCGCAATATGGCATAAAGGTTCCGCTGCGAGGGGGAGGTGAGGAAAGGATTGCTCAGACTGAACAATGATAGGGGCCGCTGGGAGGCTCTGGGTATGATGGGTGGTGGGTTCGAGCCCGTGGGACTCTGATGTCACAGCTACCGCTGGATTCATCCTGAGCGTCGTCCTGAGCTTGTCGAAGGGTAGGCCCGGAGGCTGTATCCACAAGCCTGTCCTGAGCCGCGTCGAAGGGGGTGCAATCCAGCGGCGCTGCGAGAGGTTCTTTCACACCCTTAACGCTTACTACTTGACAAAGGAGAGATCTCATGTTATAATGAGAACAAGTGTTCTATAATAGGCCCCTGATGAGCAGGGGAAGAGGCTGAGGCCTCACCGCTCCCAGAGCGAATACCGCGCGGGAGCCTTCGGGTATCTGGTTGACCATTCGTGTGGTCAGGGGTAGCCGGGGGTTCCCGCGTATTTGTTTCTCGAAAATGTGAGAGATTTGGAGGGAAGCTATGAAGGTCGCTTACGTGTTCGTTCCTCACTTTCCTCTGGCCGTGGAGCGAGAGGAGGATCCATCTCTCCAGGGCCAGGCCGTGGTCATCGGCGGGCTGCCCCACGAGAGGGAGCGCGTCTATGAGCTGTCGCCCGAGGCTTTCGAGCAGGGTGTGGAGAAAGGGATGTCCCTGCGTCAGGCGGAGGAGCTGTGCCCCGAGGCCATCTTCCTGCCCACGAGGGAGGAGAGGTATATCTCAGCCTTCGAGGAGATGCTGAGCGCCCTGGAGACCTTCAGCCCGCTCCTTGAGCCTCATGGCCTGGGCAGCACCTATCTGGAGGTGAGCGGCCTGGAGCGTCTCTATGGCCCCGACGAGCGATTGGGTCGAAACATCGCCCGATCCGTTACGGAAGCCACCAACCTGCTGGTGAGGGTGGGGATAGCCAGGAGCAAGTTCACAGCCAAGATTGCCGCCATCGAGGGCGCCTCCGAGAGTGTCCTGATCATCGCCCGCGGGGACGACAGGAGGTTTCTCAAGGAGATGCCGGTCACTCTCCTGCCCATGGGTGAAGAGATGCAGGGGCGACTACAGCTGCTGGGAATTCGCACCATGGGGCAGTTCGCCTCTCTGCCCGCCAGCGCTGTTCTGGCCCAGTTCGGCCTGGAGGGGAGGAGATCTCACCAACTGGCTCGAGGCAGGGATGGGAGCAGGGTCGTCGGTCGGAGGATGCGGGGCTCTCAAGAGATGGAGCATCGCTTCGAGGACCCCGTCGAGGGGATGCAGGTTCTACAGACGACGGCAAAACAACTCGGCAATCAACTCCTGGCACGGCTTCACAGCCGTGGCCAGGTATGTGGGAGGATAGGCGTGGCCTTGCAGTTCGATACGGGCGAGGGGGAGGAAACGCACATAGCCTTGAGCGAGCCCAGTGCCGATGAGCACAAGGTTGGACTGGCGGTGGAGCGGTTGGTATCGAGCTTCGATTATGGGGATAGGGTCTCCGCCCTGAGGGTATCCCTGGGGGAGCTGAAGCAGGGGAAGGGACATCAACTGGCCCTCTTCCCCACCCGGACGCTGCGCAAGAGGAGGATAGATCGCGCCATGGCCAACATCGTCGGCAAGTACGGCCCCGGTTGCTTCCTCGAGGCTCGCCTGCTCGACCTTCACGCCATCCTGCCGGAGAGGAGGTTCACCCTGCTACGCCATCAGGCATCAGTGGAGCGCATTGCAGTGAGGACTCGCCATGACCAAGCTCTATCAACCAGCACCAAGCATCGAGTCCACGAGTGGCGATAAAGGCGAGCCGCTCGCCTTCCAGTGGAGGGGGCAGGTTCACCGTGTTCTGCATCTGGGCAACCGTTGGCGTGTCCATCTTGATTGGTGGCGGGTGGAGATCTGGCGCGAGTACTTTCAGGTGGAGGTGCAGAGCGGCTTCACATGCGTCATCTACCGCGACCTCCTCACCGACGCGTGGTATCTGCAGCGGATCTATGATTAGACCTGACTCCACCTGCAGATTGACCAAGTCATACCGTGGCATGGTGACAAATGTCACAATTGTAATTCCCTGGCTCAAATCATCAAGTCCCGCTGGGACTCTCTGACCGTAGCGTGGGAATTCATTCCCACGCTAGTCTTGACGCGGCATACGTCGGAGTTACAAATCCCAGCTACCGCTGGATTCATCCTGAGCGTTGTCCTGAGCCTGTCGAAGGGTAGGCCGGAGGCCGTATCGAAGGACGAAATCCAGCGGACGACAAACTCAGGACCGACGTCGTTCGCTCGTGAGACGGCTTGCGAAACACTAGGCACCAAACCATGCCAGACTACGTAGAGCTGCACTGTCACACCAACTACTCGATGCTGGACGGAGCCTCTCACCCGGAGGAGTTGCTCGACCGGGCCCAGGAGCTGGGTATGGATCGCATGGCCGTCACCGACCACGACGGGCTGTACGGCGCGGTGCGCTTCTGGCGGGGCGCCCGCGAGCGAGGCATCAAGCCCATCATCGGAGCGGAAGTGACCCTGGATGGAAGGTATCACCTCACCCTCCTGGCCCGGAACAACACCGGCTACTCCAACCTCTCCCGCCTGATCAGCCACGCCCAGTTGAGCCACAGCAAGGGTCAGGCCTCCCTGCCTTTCACAGCCCTGGCTCAACACAAGGAAGGCCTGATCTGTCTATCGGGTTGCTCCAGAGGGGAGATCGCCTCCCATCTACTGGCCGGTCGCAAGAAGGAGGCCCTGGCCTCGGGGAAGAGGTATCTGGACGTCTTCGGCCGGGAGAGCTTCTGGATTGAGCTTCAGCGTCACCTCCTGCCGGAGGATCAACGGCTGGTGAGGCGGTTGGTGGAGCTGGCTGAACATCTGGACTTGGGCATCGTGGCCACCAACGACGTGCACTATGCCCGTCGGAAGAGGCATCGTCTCCACGACGTGCTGACCTGCATCGCCAACCACACCACCTTGGACGAGGCGGGCAGCCTCCTGCGGCCCAACTCGGAGTACTATCTCAAATCCGCGCAGGAGATGAAGGAACTCTTCTCTCACCTGCCCCAGGCCCTGGCCAACACCAGGGCCATCGCCGAGGAGTGCGACGTCGATCTGAACTTCTCCGCCCATCGCCTTCCCCCCTTCGATCTGCCCCTCGGGGAGACGGCCTCGAGCTATCTGCGGCGCTTGTGCCTGGAGGGTGCCAGGCGCAAGTATCACCCTCTGACCGAGAGGGTCAGGGGACAGTTGGACCACGAACTGGAGGTCATCGAGCGCACCCAACTGTGCGAATACTTCCTCATCGTGTGGGACATCTGTCGCTACGCCCACGAGAGGGGCATCCCCGCCCAGGGGAGAGGTTCGGCCGCCAACTCGGTGGTGGCCTATCTCCTGGACATCACCAGGGTGGACCCCATCGCTCACAACCTGCTGTTCGAGCGCTTCCTGAGCGAGGAGGCCAACACCATGCCGGACATAGACGTGGACTTCTCCGCCGATCATCGAGAGGAGGTGATAGGCTACGTCTACGACAAGTATGGGGAGGAGCACACGGCCATGGTCTGCAACGTGGTCACCTTCCGCGCCAGGAGCGCCGTGCGGGACGTGGGCAAGGCTCTGGGTTTCCCTCTGCCTCTCCTGGACCAGGTGGCCAAGGCCCTCGACACCAGAAGCGCCTCGTCCGTGGAGGAGGAGTTGGAGAGGGTGAACGGCTTCGCCGAGAAGACGGCGTACCTTCCCTGGCGGCAACTGATCGAGCTGTGTCGAGAGATAGATTCCTTCCCTCGCCATCTGAGCATCCATGTGGGAGGAATGATCATCACCGCCAAACCCCTGGTGGAGATAGCGCCTCTGGAGAGGGCCACCATGCCCGGGCGGGTGGTGGTGCAGTTCAACAAGGACGACGTGGAGGACCTGGGCCTGATCAAGATAGACCTCCTGGCTCTGCGCACGCTCTCTCTGATCTACGAGGCGCTGCAACTGATCAAAGAGCACAGAGGCGTGGAACTGAACCTGGAGAGCATCCCCCTCGATGATCCTGTGGTCTACGAGATGCTCTGCCGGGCGGACACCATCGGCACCTTCCAGGTGGAGAGCCGTGCCCAGGCCCAGACACTGCCCCGCATGCGTCCCCAGAAGTTCGAGGACATCGTGGTGGAGGTGGCCTTGATCAGGCCGGGACCCTTGCAAGGGAACATGGTGCATCCCTATCTACAGCGTCGTGCCGGGCTGGAGGAGGTGACCTATCTCCATCCCGCACTGGAGCCGGCCCTGGGGGAGACGATGGGGGTGATCATCTTCCAGGAGCAGGTGCTGAAGGTGGCTATGGCCATCGCCGGCTTCACTCCAGGGGAGGCGGACCAGCTCCGCCGGGCCATGAGCCGCAACCGCTCCCGCGAGGAGATGGAGAAGCTGAGGGGGCGCTTTGTGGCGGGGGCTCTGGCCAAGGGGCTGGACGAGGATACGGCGCAGGGGGTCTTCGACCAGTTGGCGGGCTTCGCCGAGTTCGGCTTCTGCAAGAGCCACGCCGCGGCCTTCGCCAGGACCGCCTACGAGACGCTGTATCTGAAGGCCTACTACCCTCCTGAGTTCTACTGTGGCTTGTTGAACGCCCAGCCGATGGGCTTCTACAGCCCGGCGGTGGTGGTGGGGGACGCCAAACGCCACGGGGTGAAGATCCTGCCGGTGGACGTGAACCGCAGCCAGGCCAGGTGTATCGTGGAAAACGGCCACCTCAGGCTGGGCTTCTCCTACGTGGACGGCCTGGGCGAGGCCAGCCTGGAGATCCTCGAGGAGGCGAGGGGCGAAGGTCCCTACTATTGCCTGCGGGACTTCTGCCAGCGCACCAGGTTGGTCCGGAGGGTGGTGGAGAACCTGATCATGGTGGGGGCCATGGATGGCTGGGGCAAGGCGAGGAGGGATCTGGTCTGGGAGTTGGGCACCATCAGCTACGAGGAGGGGGAGATGGACCTCTCGCCGCCGCTGGAGGAGATCGACCTGCCGCCGTTGTCGCTGGACGAAGAGGTGAGGATGGAGTACGGCATCCTGGGTCTGCCGGTGGGCGACCAGATCATATCGCTCTATCGTCCTCGACTGGAGAGGCTGGGCGTCTTGAAGAGCGGGGAGTTGGAGAGGAAGCGGAACGGCGAGAAAGTGAGGGTGGCGGGCCTGGTGGTGGTGAGGCAGCGCCCACCCACGGCCAAGGGGTTCGTCTTCATCACCATGGAGGACGAGGACGGGTTGATGAACGTCATCGTGAGGCCGGATGTGTACCAACGGTACTACAAGGTGCTGCGCAATAGCTTCCTACTGATCGTGGAGGGGACGATACAGAAGCAGCCGGGGATACTCAACGTCCTGGCCGAGGGGGCCGTGGGGATATGATTGAAACCCGCCCGACTGTGTGCCACGTGGTACGCGATCCTTCCCTTGACTTGATAGGACGACCAAGGAGAGCATGGAAACGGCATACTGCGAGGGATGATAAGAGTCTGGAGTCTTCTCCTAAATGACATGCAGCGAGGGGTGTGCCAGCCACCGCACGCTGACACCACCTCCTCTGTACCCTATCTAGTTGGCAGCGCCCTATGCGCCGCCGGCGTGAGGGAAGGAGGACCTAGCTCCCCCAGGACAAGACCCTCTCGTTGCCTCCCGTGTAGAAGATCTTCAACTGCCCGGTGACGTTCTCCAGGAGCTGCCTCTGGTTGCTGCCATCGGCGTCCATGACGTAGAACTCCCACTCGCCCGACCGGTCAGAGAGGAAGGCGATGTGCTTGCCATCCGGACTCCACGCCGGTGAGACGTTGTGGGGCCGCCGCTCCAGGAGAGCCGAGCTGCTGGTCAAGGGCCACCGGCCAACCCCATCGGCGCCTGTAGCATAGATCTCCCAATGGTCGCTTTGCCAGTGCTGGAAGGCGATCTGGCTCCCCTCCGGTGACATCACGGGGAAGTAGTCGTGCCGATTGTTCGTGAAGGGCACGTTGTTGGCCCCGTTGGCCGCGCTAGTCATCAATCCTTGCTCGCCATCATACACCAGCCGTTCCCCATCGACGGTCCAGGTTGGCGAGAAAGAGAGGTTGTCGCAGTAAGGCTCATGGAGGCGCCCATCAGCAAGGTTCACCACTCCGAGGTGCCACTCGGTCTGTCTATAGCCCCGCTCGATGTAGTACCAGCCGAAGCCGTCGATCCAGAACCTCCAGGCCGGATGCCACCCTTCGGTGGTGAAGTGAAACGCGATCTGGCTCCCATCGGGCGAGAAGACGGGGCTCCGCGCCACGCTGGAACTGAACAGCAAGCGCTCGTTG
>JAUWLF010000010.1 GCA_030613785.1 Chloroflexota bacterium
AAGAGACCACGACAACTCGCCTCGCCCCTGCCTGATGGTCATGAAATCGAGAAACCAGGCCCAGGTGGAGCTCCATTCCCCCTCACCCCGCCACTCTGGATGCTGCGCACCGCGCAAGTAGACGTAGCCATAGCTGAGCAAGGGGAGGAAGGCCAGAACAGCAGCCTTGGCCCACAATCGCCCCCGGCGCACGATCTGAGGTTGGCCCTTGATCACGAAGAAGAGTAGAGCCGGCAGAGCCAGAAGAACGGTTATCAAGTTCGCCAGGGCCAGACCCACCATCAAGGCCAGCCATAGGATGTACCTGTCCTCCCTGGTTCTCTCCCAGCGAAAGGCAAATAAGACCATCAACGCCGTCTGGAGCACCGCTACGGCGTACTCCTCCGACGCGATGCTGTAGTACCAGAAGAAGAAGGTCGTGCCGTAGAAAAGGGTAACGAGGCCAGCGACGAGCCAGTTGCGCTCCGTCAGCTCCAGCAGCAGGACGTAGAGCACTGCCAGGGCGCCCAGGCCCCAGATGGTGGAGAAGAGGGAAAGGATCTCAGTGGGGTTGAAAAGCGGCCACAGGATGGCCGTGCCAAGTTGGAACCAGACCCAGCCCAACACCGTATAGAGGGGGTATCCAGGCGCGTTGGCGAAGCGCAGTTGCGCCTGGGCATACTGATGGGTGATCAGGTCCCCGCCGCCGAGTTGCCAGGGCTCTAGACCGTTGTCAAGGGTGATAAGATAGAGGACCAGGGAGACGAGGATGACGGCCACTCCCGCCCAGAGAGACGCCCCCGCCCCTACCGCAGCTGAAAAGCGGCGCGAAATAGCCAACCTCCATCCCACCTCATCAGGTGCTGGTGAACTCGACGCGGGCAAATCCTCCTTCGTCCACGGTGACCGTCACGCTCACTCCCAGGTTCTGAGGAGTGATGACATAGGTGCCAGGCGCGAGGCCGCCGAACTCCAGGCAATACCCGCCGCAAGAGGGCTTGGTGCCGGTGAGCTCCGTGGCGCTCCATCCGCCCGCCCTGATCTCCACGGGCAGCCACTTCTTGCCCTCCACTACGACCTGGATGGTGGCGAAGTACCCTGTTGTCCCCCCTCCGCTGACTCTCTCAGCCACTCTGCCCGACCAGACCTCCGGCCCGGCCTGTGCGGGAGTTTGGTAGAACTCCACGACGGCGAAACCCTCCCCATCCACGGTCACCAGGTGGTTTCTCCCCAATCCTTCAGGGGTGATGACGTAGGTACTACCGGAGAGGCCGCCGAACTCCAGGCAGAACTCGCCGCAGTCGGGCTTGGTCCCTGTGAGAGCGGTTGCACTCCAGCCCCCAGATCTGATCTCCACGGGCAGCCCCTTCAGTCCTGCGACAGAGACCTGTATGGCGGAGAAGAACCCACCCGTAGGAGCAGGGCCGCTGGTGTTCCACAACGTCCGCGCGGCCCATATCATCTGAGGGGCAGCCGTAGCCGTTGGCGAGGGAGGCACGGTAGGCGAGGCGGTGGCTTCTGTAGCTGAGGCTGTGATGGTGGCGCGAGCCGGCGTGGGAGTGGGCGCTGGGGCGGCCGGCACGATCAGCCGCGAAGTGAACTTGATGAGAGCCAGCCCTCCCCCCTCCACAACGACGTCCACAGTGGCCCCTAGACCTTGAGGCGCAATGGTGTAGAGGCTTGGCCCCAGACCTCCGAACTCAAGACAGAAGTCGCCACATTCGGGTTTGGTGCCCGTGACCGTCGTCGCGTTCCAGCCGCCTGCCCTCACGTTCACCGGCAAGCCCTTCATGCCCTCCACCACGACCTGAATCGTGGACAGATAGCCAGCGTACTCTTGAGCGCTGGTATTGCTGACCACCTCTCCCGTCCACACTGTCACAGGCGTGGGCACCGGGGAGGGAGCGGCTGAGGGTGTGCCAGTGACCACCGGTGGCGTGGCGGTGACCGTTGTGGCCACGGGCGCAGGCGGAGGAGATGGCGGAGCCATCGTCGGGGTGGGCGTGGCAGGGACGTACCCCTCGCGGCGGCGGAATTCGACGAAGACGTAACTCCGGCCGTCCAACCAGAGCCGCAGTTCGGTATCCACCCCCTGCGGCCTGATGACGTAGTTGCCCCGCTGTAATGCAGCGAACTCTACCACGTAGTCGCCGTATTCGGGCTTGGTGCCGGTGAAGCCGGTGGTGCTCCAGCCCGCCAGCGTGGACACCTCCACCGGCGAGCCTACCTTTCCCACTACCGAGACCCTCAACACGGATCCCCGCAGGTCCATGTTCGTGGTGACGTCTAGGATCTCGGCCTCCCACTCCGTAACAGGCGTGGGTGGCGGAGGCGTCGATGTCGCTTGGCCAGGCACCTGAACGAACTCAACCACGATGATGTTTGTCCCGTCGGCCTCCACAGTCATCGATGCCCCGGTGCCCTGTGGTGTGATGACGTACGACCCCGGCATCAGACCGGCGAACTCAGCGGCGTAGGGACCCAACTCTGGCTTGGAGCCGCTCAGCAGGCTCGTGCTCCACCCCCCGTGAGCGGAGGACACTTCAATCGGCAACCCTGCGACGCCGATGACGGACACCCGGATGATCGTGCCACCAGGGCTCTGTCCACTGATGTCGCTGATCAGCCTCCCCTCCCACACGAGGGTAGTGGTCCCTTGCGCCCCCACAGGGGTGGCGAGCAGGCCGAGCATCGCCACCACAGCCACTACGGTCACGAAGAGTGTCAGTGCCGATTCTGCCTTCCTCCAACTCAGCAATCGCATGGATAACCTCCTCCTACTGCGTCTTGATCCGCATGAACTGTAGCAGAGAGCTGAACCATTCCCTCGCAGTCATCTTGACGGGATAGATGCGTCTGCTCATCGCATAGCCTTTCCAACCCTTGTACACCAACCAGAACAGCTTGTTGTGTGGCAGCTTGATCAGCCTTGAGACGAGAGATCTGAGGAAGGGGAACTCGACCGCTACGCTCAGCAGCTTATGAAGATTCTCTATCTGTCGCTTCTCCATCTCGCTGCTGAACTTGATAATCGATCCCTCAGCAGCGGAGCCACTCAAGTCGTCAAAGGTGCCAGTCATCAGCCCCTCGCGCAAGGCCATCTCCGCCAGCTTCGTCTTCGGGTAGGGTTGATACAGGAAGACGTTGACGTAGTCAGGTCGGCACTCAATATTCAGATCGAGGGTCTCCAAGTCCGTCTCGAGACCGCCTGTGGGCAATCCTAGCATGTTGCTGGTCATATACTTGATGCCATGCTCGCGCAAGATGTGGCCGGCATTGAGGATCTGCTCCTTGGTTATTCGACGATTGAGGACCTCGTCACGTAATCGATCGTTGGCCGTCTCCAACCCGAATCTGACGCTGACACAGCCCATGTCCTTCAGCAAAGCTACCTTTTCCTCAGTGACGAGGTTGGGTCTAACCTGGCACCAGAAGGGCAAGCCCACCTCGGCACTATACAATGCGGCGAATTCCTGCAGCCACCTCTTGTTGATGATGAAGGTGTCATCCCAAAAGAGGACGAAATCCAGTGGATATCGTTCCCGCACCTCTGTCAGCTCCTGAATGACGTTCCTTCCACTGCGCCGTCTCGTGCGCCGCCCCTTTCCTTTGTATAGATCGGCATACGCCTCATTGAAGCAGAAAGAGCAGTTGTACGGGCACCCGCGCCCGGTGATGAGAGGCTTCAACTTCCTAGCACGACTGAAGGAGTGAGCCCGATACAGGAGGTCTCTGTCGGGGAAAGGCAGCTCGTCCAGGTCTGTGACCAGGGGTCTCAACCCATTGCGGTGGATATGCCCGTCTGATTTGATCCACCAGTTGGGAATGCTCTCCATGGCCTCGCCGTTCCCCAGGGCGTCCAGCAAATCCACGGTGGCGTACTCCCCCTCCCCGATGCAGATTGCATCCACGCCCTCCTCCTTGATGATGTCGGGGAAGAACGTGGGGTGAGGCCCGCCCATGATGGAGAAGACGTCCAGTTGAGCCTTGATGCGCCGGTTGACGTCCAGATAGTACCGCTGGGTACCTGTGTAGACGCTGAATCCCACCACGTCGGGCTTCAATCGAAAGGCGGCCTCGACCGGGTCCTCCTCCGTGGCCACCACCATGTCGGTCCTGTGTCCCGCCTGCTTCAACGCAGCCGACAGGCGCAGAATGCCGTGGGGCTCGTTGTCTATCTCTCTGATCACGAAAAGCAGGTGCACTTAGCCTATCTCCAAGAGTGGATATCGCCTATCGGCCGGCCTCCTCCTACTGCGTCTTGATCCGCATGAACTGTAGCAGAGAGCTGAGCCACTCCCTCAGACTCATCTTGACAGGGTAGATGCGTCTGCTGATCGCGTAGCCTTTCCAGGCCTTGTAGATGAGCCAGTGCAGCTTGTTGGGAGGTAGTTTGATCAGCCGCAAGGTGAGAGGCTTGAGGAAGGGAAACTCGGCGGTCACGCTCAACAGCTTCTGTAGATTCTCTATCTGCCGTCTCTCCATCTCGCTGCTGAACTTGATCACCGTGTCCTCGGTCACGGAGCCGCTGAGGTCATCAAAGGTGCCAGTCATCAACCCTTCGCGCAAGGCCATCTCCCCCAGCTTCGTCTTGGGATAGGGTTGGTACAGGAAGACGTTGACGTAGTCGGCACGGCATTGGATATTCAGGTCCAGGGTCTCCAAGTCCGTCTCAAGACCACCTGTGGGCAACCCCAGCATGTTGTTCGTCGAATACTTGATGCCATACTGGCGCAGGATACGGCTCGCCTTGAGGATCTGCTCCTTGGTGATCTGGCGATTAAGGATCTCATACCGCAGGCGATCGTTGGCGGTCTCCACCCCAAAGCTCACGCTGACACAGCCCATCTCTTTGAACAAGGCGATCTTCTCCTCGGTGACCAGGTTGGGCCGCACCTGACACCAAAAAGGAAGACCCACCTCCTCCTTGTACCGCACAGCGAGCTCTTGAAGCCATTTCCTGTTGATGATGAAGGTGTCGTCCAGGAACAGGACGAAGTCGAGGGGATGTCTCTCTCGAACCTCCTTCAGCTCTCGGATGACATTCTCCACACTGCGCCGCCGCGTTCGTCGCCCCTTTCCTCCGTACAGGTCGGAGTAGGCCTCATTGAAGCAGAACGAGCAGTTGTACGGGCACCCGCGGCCCGTAATGAACGGCTTCAACTTCCTGCTGCCACTGAGAGGATGGGCCCCATAGAGCAATTCCCTATCCGGGAAGGGCAGTTCGTCCAGGTCTGTGACCAGTGGTCTCAAAGGATTGCGGTGGATATGCCCGTCGGATTTGATCCACCAGTTGGGAATGCTCTCCACGGGGTCGCCGTTCTCCAGGGCGTTCAGCAAATCCACGGTGGCGTACTCCCCCTCGCCGATGCAGATTGCATCCACGCCCTCCTCCTCGATCATCTCGGGGAAGAACGTGGGGTGAGGCCCGCCCATGATGGAGAAAGCGTCCAGTTGGGCCTTGATGCGCCGGCTGACGTCCAGATAGTACCGCTGGGTCCCTGTGTAGACGCTGAATCCCACCACGTTGGGCTTCAATCGAAAGGCGGCCTCGACCGGGTCCTCCTCCGTGGCCACCACCATGTCGGTCCTGTGTCCCGCCTGCTTCAACGCGGCCGACAGGCGCAGAATGCCATGGGGCTCGTTGTCTATCTCTCTGATGACGAAAAGCAGATGCATTTGGCCTCCTCCAGGACTAAGGATAGTCTATCACAGGGCATCCCTGCTGGCAAACCGTCGCAACCAGCTACCACCTTCATCACTCACACCGAGGACCCAATCTTGAATCTGCCGCCAACTCCCAAACTGGGTCTTGACTCTCCACCGACTGGAGGGTGTATAATGGCAGTTGAAGGCCTTCAATCTACGATACGTGCACCGAGTGTGACAAATGTTCAAGATCGGAGACTTTTCTAGACTCAGCCAGGTACCGGTGCAGACATTGCACTACTACGACGAGATCGGTCTGCTCAAGCCGGCTGAAGTGGACCGCTTCACCAGGTACCGGTACTACTCGGCCGACCAGTTGCCCCGGCTCAACCGCATTCTGGCGCTGAAGCACCTGGGGCTTTCCTTCGCCCAGGTTGGCGAACTGCTCGACGGCGACCTGCCAGCGGAGCAGATCCGCGGCATCTTGCGGCTCCAGCAGGCCGAGGCTCACCAGAAAGTAGAGGACGAGCAGACGCGACTGGCCCGGGTCGAGTGGCGGCTCAGGCAAATAGAACAGGAGGGCGTTATGTCAACTCAAGAAGTCGTGCTCAAGAAGGTCCCTGCGATGACGGTCGCCTCGGTGCGGGACATCATCCCCACATACAGCGAGATTGGGCAACTATACGGCGAGCTCTTCGCGTACCTTGGCCGACAGAGGATCAGTCCGGTTGGCCCCCCGCTTGCCATCTACCACGAGCAGGAATACCGCGAGCGGGACGTCGACGCCGAGGCGGCTGTGCCCATCGCGAAGTCCATGCCCTCAGCGGAGCGAGTCAAGGTCCGCGAGTTGCCGGCCGTCGAGGAGATGGCCTGCATCGTGCACCAGGGCAGATACGACACGGTCGGTGAAGCGTACAACCGATTGCTGACCTGGATCGAGGCCCACAGCTACCGCATCCGGGGGCCTAACCGTGAGGTCTATGTCAAGGGGCCGGGCGCCGGCCATGAGCCGTCCGACTATGTGACCGAGATACAGTTTCCAGTGGAGAAGGCGTAGTCAATCTATCCTCAGGCCCCCGGTTTCAGGACAGAGCCGGGGGCCTGAGCCTATGCCCCCTGGCAGTAGGCTACTCATGCGCAAGAGGACGTAGCATCTCATTCAAAACCCAGATACTCTTGACCTCAGAAGTGAGTGAACGATAATCGATTGGGAAAGGAGATTACGAAAACGAAGTCCCTCAGATCGGCCACATCCAGATGACCCTGGCAGTCGTCTATGTGCTCGTGAACGTGGTACGTAATCGGGCGTGGAGGACACTCGCCTTGGGGCTGGCGCTGGGCGTGGCTATCTTGATTCCCCTTGTGGTCGTTCAGACGTGGTGGTTCCAGCCCCATCCCGAGATGCTGGAGATGCTGTTCAGCGGAGATTGGGGATTTCGTGGCCAGTGAGGAACTGGGGCAGCCTTGCCCGCAGACAAAGAAGTAGTTCTCAAGACCACGAGCCTTTCAAGCGAAGCCCTTCCCGGTGGAAGGGCTTCGCTTCTAGGTCTGTGGAGGGTCTTCCAGCCTACCCCTTCTCGTTTGATCGCGGGCTACTCCCCTCCGAAAACTCCTTCATCTGCGTGTGATGCTTCTTCTCGTCGTCGGCTTCCGTTTGGAGGATGCGAGCGATGGTTACTTTGTAGCGTCCAGACCGGATTCCCCTGTCTTTTTCGAACTCCTCGGCCGGGACGGTCTCCAGGAGGCTAATAAGTTCCCGGTGGGAAGCCTCCACGGAAGCGAGAAGCTCGACGAAATCGTCCTTCTTGTGCTCTTCGACCAAGCGAGCGTTGTAGGTCTTCCAATCGCGGTCATAGTAGGAGTAGAAAGCTGGCAACTTAGCCTCAAGGAGCTCTCCAACAGCCTGGATATTGGTGTAGTCCCATCCTACGAGGTGAGCCAATAGGTCCTTGACGGACCAGACGCCGAGGAAGACCTCATCTTGCTTCTCTTCGGGAAGCGAATACGCCGCGTCGAGGATCTTCCTTCGCGCCTCGACCAGCTCCGAAATGATCTTGTCCTTCTTTTCCTGGGTACTTTCACCCATGACCGCCTCCCCAGCTCATTCAACGATGTCGGCGAGCCGTGGTTGGGCAAAGACTGTCTGTTTCGCGCGCCGACCACAACGCGCTGAAACCGCGCTCGCGATAGCGCGTGTGCGGCACGGAGCTGTCAGGGATGGTTGCGCTTCGGACACTTTGCCGCCCGGCTTTCTCTTCATCGCTATTCGCCCGGAGTTATCGTTTTCTGGAAGCTCGTATATCGTCTGCAACGCTCAAATCCCAGGCGTCGATAGACACTCAATGCTTGCAGATTGTTGACATTGACGTCCAGCATCGCATACCTCAATCCCTCTGCCTTGAACCTCCGCATGGCTTCGCACAGCAAGGCGCTTCCCAAACCACGATTGCGACAAGGAGGCCGAACACCCATCTGGACAATCCAACCTTCGCTGCCGTGCTTGTCGTCTCCTCCACTCTCAACATAGCAGATGGCGAAGGCAACACCCTCTCTGCCGTCCATGATGAGTAACGAGAGATCGGGACGGAAGCCAGAGTCGCCAGTCAAATTGTGGCACCAGAAGTCCTCAGTCCAGCCCGGAAAGCCTGGACGGTCCCGAAAGGCGTGGTGATACACACTGAAGAACAGTCCAGCCCGCTGTGGAGTCCACGAGACGAAGCCCATCCCTTCCGGTAGTGGGGTAGCTGGGATGGGCTGGCTGAGGTCACGACGCATCTCATCCTCGGCAAAGACGAATCGAAAGCCCTGTTTCTCAAAAAGGGCAATGGCATCGTCACTTCGGTCGTAGAAGTCAATGCGCAGCACAAGTCGGCGATCATCACTCATCGTGGCCAGGATCTCGCGGGCGCGAGCTTCCATCCACTGAACCACGAAATTTCCCAAGCCTCGGCCGCGGTAGTCTGGATGCACGTTGCCGTCCAAGAAGGCCCGGTATTCGTGCTTGACGCGGTCGTCGCAAGTCACCCAGGCGGCTGCTGCCAGTTGCCCTGTGGGGTTGACAGCGCACACGGTATCCGTCGAGACGTTCCCAGCGGCATCGTCAAACCTCTTCTGACGGTCGACGATAGTGCCGAGATTCGTGCTCCCGTCTGCCCGCGCGCAGTCCAGTTCCAGTTGGTGCAGTGCAGGAGCGTCTTCACGGTGGAGCGGTCGCCAGGTGTGTCCAGGTAGCTCAAGAAGGATGGGGACCTCAGAAGTCATCTCGAACACATCCCGTACGCAGATAGCACCGCCGAGAGCCTGGGCCCTCGGAACCCGATCAGCCTCCGCTGGCCCTGCGCATTCTGCTCAGCATCATCAGCATCGCGCCTATCGTGGTGAAGAAGGCCAGCCCGATCTTGGTCACATCCACCACAGGTTGAACCTGTACTCCATTTGGTCCGATGTTGATCGTGGCCACTGGCCGGCCCACGGATACGCCACCACCGGCGCCTCCGCCGCCGAAGCCTGTTCCTTCATCCTCTTCACCCTCGACCGCTGTCTCCTCTTCGAGTGTCTCGCCGCCAGTCCCGCCGCCCACGCCGTAACCGGATCCCGCCGCCACCAGTATCTCGGAGGCGGTAATGACAGTGTACTCCCCCGAAGCGACGGGTTCGCCGTAGACCGCGCCCGGCTGGGCCACGGCGAATAGCTTTTCCATGAGTTCCAAGTTCTGTGCCTGGCTCTTGATCACCGAATCCAAGACCTTGTCGGTTTCATCGCTCATCTCAAGACCTCCTTTTCTTTGCTGACAGCACGAAGATGACTACAGTGAAAACCACACTGAGGGCAAGTAGCCCCAGTTGGACGATGCGGGTGACGTCAACGATGGGGATGCGCTCCGTTCGTTCCCCACGTTCAACCAGAATGGCTACCGGTCGGTTCCAAACCAGGCCACCGAAGGGTGCGTGTATGACGAGCGCCTTCGACTGTGGCGTCACGGTGACGTCGCCTACGATTACCTCCTCGCCCCAGGTTGTCTGCCACGAGACCATTTCTCTCAGTCGCGTCATGAAGCCTCCCATCTTCAACCCCACTTCTCACTGCAAGAAGCATGTCGGATGCGGAATCTGCCCTTTATGATAGTGCGGAAACACCTGGCCTGTCAACGTTGAGAAGGAGCATAGCTTGAAGCTCGTTTCACCGATTCGGTCATGGACGCGCTGGGCAGGAGGAAGAAAGACAGCACCCTGAACACAGAGGTCTCTTCTTGCAGGTATCCTTGCAATGGACGACGACGAGGGCGTGGAACTCATTGTAGAGATCGGAGTCGGATGGCAACTCGTTCATGAAGAACTCCTGGACCTCACTGTAGGGCGCTTTCTCCATCCAGCCATAACCCAGTCTGGTGAAGAGCCGTCTGGTGTAGGCATCCACCACGAACACCGGCCGCTCGAAGCCGTACAGAAGAATGCTGTCGGCGGTTTCAGGGCCAACGCCCTTCACCTCCAGAAACTCGTCCCTCAAGTCGGCCACGGGAAGGTGGCGGAACCTCTCCAGATCCATATCATGTCCCACGAGATACTTGAGCACATTCATGAGGCGGTCGTACTTGACGTTGAAGAAACCAGCCGGAGCTATGAGCCCCTTAACGGTCTCAGGCTCTGCCTCAAGAAGAGCGGTCGCATCGAGGAGCCCCTCTCTCTTGAGGTTGGCTATGGCCCGAGCGACGTTCTGCCACGCGGTATTCTGAGTCAGTATCGCCCCTACGATGACTTCAAGAGGGCTGTCCCCGGGCCACCAGCCCTGGGGACCGTACGCTGAATAGAGGAGATCGAAGATCTCCATGAGAGGTGATTCCTCGGTAGAGGTCACTCTCACACCCCATTTCGCGACTGCTCAACGGTGGCTTCCAACCATCTCGTGCCGCCAGACTACCAGATCCTTCCTCAGGCAACATCATAGAGCAAGAATCCCGGCGAGGCAAATCGAGAGCGCCCCACAAGCAGAATCCAGAACTGTCACCCATGTCTCCGAACACAAGCCAATGGCCGAGTCGATACGCTACCCCAGCGGGCAGCGGCGTTCGGTCGTAGGCTCGAACAGCTTCATCTACAATGGCGTGACTCTGCATTCTCTTCGTCCCTGACTTCTTGAATGCGCCTGATAGCTGTGCTACAATGATTGATGCTTTGACTCTTGCCACGCAACTCTGTCCGGAATGACGCGCGACTGGAGTAAACCATGGCGCTCCACCCTTGGCTCAAGGGAAGAGGGGGAAGGGGATATGAAAGCAACAAGAAGGGCAATCGAAACAACAGGTGTGATCGACGCCCGGCGCCAGCTAATTTTGGATGAGCCGCTGCCTGTAGCTGGGCCAACTCCGGTCCGGGTCATTATCCTGCTGGCGGCAGAAGATGAAATCGAGGAGGCCGAATGGCTGCGAGCGGCAGCTACCAGCCCCGCCTTCCGCTTCTTGAAAGAGCCCGCAGAGGACATCTACAACCTGGAGGACGGGAGACCGTTCAATGACCAAGGGTAAGGTCGTCTTGGTGCCTTTTCCTTTCGATGACCTCTCCACCGCCAAGGTGCGACCAGCGGTCTGTATGACAGAGCCAAGACTTCAAGCGCCGGTGCATGAGGCTTCGGCGCAGATCCGTTGCGCTTGGAACGTTGGCTACAGTTCAAGCTCGTGAGGCCGCATATTCATGAAACCAAGTACTAAGAAAGCCCTCATGTTCGTGGTCTTGACCTTCCTCGCTAGCTGGCTGATTGCAGCCCTGTTCTACGCTGCCGGCGGTAGACTGAATAGCCCCGTCGCCCTTGCAGTACTCCTTCTCTACATGTTCATGCCCATGACCATGGCCATCATCGTGCAGAAGGTGCTCTACAAGGAATCCCTGAAGCAGCCCCTTGGCATCTCTTTCAGGCCGAACCGCTGGTTTGTCGTGGCCTGGCTGCTCCCTGCGGTCCTGGCTTTCGCCACCATCGGTGTGAGTCTGCTTTTTCCCGGAGTGGAGTACTCCCCAGAGATGACCGGGTTCTTTGAGAGGATCGGCTCCGCTCTCACACCGGAGCAACTGGACGAGGCTAAGCGTCAACTGGGCGCTCTTCCCGTCCACGTCATCTGGCTGGGCCTGGTCCAGGGCCTCATCGCGGGCATCACCATCAATGCCGTTGCCGCGTTCGGCGAGGAACTGGGATGGAGAGGGCTCCTCCAGAAGGAACTGGGCTACCTGGGTTTCTGGAAGTCATCGGCTCTCATCGGCCTGATCTGGGGAGTGTGGCACGCCCCTATCATCATCCAGGGACACAACTACCCTCAACACCCTGTGGCAGGCGTGGTGATGATGACCGTCTGGACTATGCTGCTCTCACCCATTTTTAGCTACGTCAGGCTGAAGGCGAAATCCGTCATTGCTGCCGCCATCATCCATGGGTCGCTGAACGCCACGGCCGGACTGTCCCTCATGGTGATAGCGGGAGGAAGCGACTTGACCGTTGGGATCACCGGACTGGCAGGCTTCATCGTACTTGCGGTGGCCAATGTTGCGATCTTCGTCTACGACCGGTTCTTGGCCAAAGAGCCCTGTACAATCACGTGACCAACAGGTGCACTGTTGCACCTCCAGTCCATGATGCACATCTCTAGTAAAGGAGGAAGAAGCTCATGAAAGAGATACAGCCAATCCTGCAACTGGTCTTCAAGGCCGTTGCGCTGGGCATGGCTGTGGCGAGCGTGGTACTTAGCATCATGGGCGTGACCACCGCTGAAACGAATGTGATGCTCCTTGGAATCGGCCTCTTTGCCCTGTCCCTCGCCGCCCTCAACCAGGACCAGGAGTAACACGGCCCCAGGTCCCTGCGTCATACAATGACCTGGACCGTTTCACGTCATGATCGACAACGAAGGAAGTGAAAGCACGTGATAGCTACTCTTCAAGGGACGGTCACAGCCAAGGGCGAGGACTTCATGATTGTGGAGACCGGCGGGATTGGCTTCAGGGTCCACGTCCCTACTTCACTCTCTGCCCAGTGGGGAACCCTGGGCCGGCAAGTGGAGCTCTTCACCCACCTCCACTTGCGGGAGAACCTCGTGTCTCTGTACGGCTTCGAAACACAGGAGGCGCTAGGTTTCTTCGAACTGCTGTTGGGCGTATCGGGCATCGGGCCCAAGGTGGCCTTGGCCATTCTCTCTGCCGGCAGGGTGGATGCCCTGCGCACGGCCATCGCCAGCGGCGACACCGATTACCTGATCCTGATGCCAGGCATCGGCAAGAAGACGGCACAGCGTATCATCCTCGATTTGAGAGGGAAGATCGAAGAGGAGGAACTGGTTCCCGCGCTCCCCCTCAGTCCAGTGGACGAGGATGTGATCGCGGCCCTCACCTCTATGGGGTACAGCCACTCCGAAGCCAGAGAGGCTCTGGCCTCGCTGCCGGAGGAAGAGATAACCCTGGAGGAGCGGCTAGTGCAGGCTATCCGCTACTTCGGCGGCCACTAACCCACCCTCTTCACTGCGAGGGGCTCCGTTCCCGCAACTGTTCGATGAAATCCTCCACCTGTGCCCGATCCTCGGCCTCGGGCACCAGCTCCAGGTACATCCCCAGGTCGGCGATGGCGTCCTCGTACTCGCCCAATCGGTAGTGGATCAAACCCCGATTGAAGTACGCGAGCGCCAGGCTGTCGTCAAGTTCCAGTGCCGTGTCGTAGTCTTGTAGCGCCCTCTCCTCGTCACCGAGGCTGGCGCGGGCGTTGCCTCGGTTGTTGTAGGCCTTGGCATACTGGGGATCGAGTTCGATGGCTGAAGTGTAGTCGGCGACTGCCCGTTCCATGTGCTCGACCGCCTCATCGGGCAGCACGGGGGCGTTCTCCGGCCCCACTCCGGTCTCCTCGACGATCACCTGGACCGCGTAGTCGTAGTGGCTCCTGCCGCGCAGAAAGAAGACCTCAGCGCTCGTGAGGTCCATCTCCATCGCCGCGCTGAAGTGATCAATGGCTTCGAGGTACAAGCCCTCCTCGCTGAGCGATTTCCCCCGCTCCACATAGGCCTCAGCGTCCTCGAGAGCGGGAAAGGTCTCCGGCACCGGGCTCGCGCAGGCTGCGGCCAACATCGCGACGACGATCAAGACTAGAAACCGTCTCATCTGGTCTCCTCCTCAAATGCAGGTGCCAGGTACCGGTCGAAGAAGCTGAGAACCCTCTCCCGATACTCCTCGGGGTAGACCTGATCCACCTCCCTGTGCCCCGCCTCGGGGGCGATCCACAACTCCTTGGGCTGCCCTGCCCTGTCGTATAGACGGCGTACATCCTCGGTGGAGATGTACCAGTCACGGTCCCCGTGAATCAGCAACAACGCACGGGGCGCTATCTTGTCCACCCAGCGGATGGGATCGCTCTCCTCCAGATCGCATCCTACCCTTCGTCCGGCCAGCCAAAGGACGAACGGGCCCAGGAGGCGGATGATCCACGTGGGCAATCCCCGCTCCTCTGCACCCCTGGCGAGGGCTTTCCTCAGTTGTATGAAAGCGCCGTCGGAGATCACGGCTACGATCTCCTCACGCACCGCAGCGGTAGTCATGCCCACCACCGCTCCCAGCGAGAACCCTAACACCCCCACGGACGAGATGCCTTTGCTGCGTAGCAAGTCTACCGCTCCCAGCAGATCTTTGCGCTCGTGGAAGCCAAAGGAGGTGTAGTTGCCCTCGCTCCGGCCGTGACCACGAAAGTCGAAAAGGAAGCAGCTGTAGCCAGCCTCGCGAAGGAATGGGGTATATCTCAAGTCCGCATCCTTGCTGCCGAACCGCCCGTGGCCGAAGACAACCGTCCCTCTGCTGCCCGACGCCCAGTCGTCATCCTCCAGGGAGAACGCCGCAACGCCTCCAGCAGGTATGAACCACCCGTGTAGCGTCAGACCATCGGTGCTGGGGAAGAGAACCTCGGTGAAGGGAAGGCCATACTCGTCTGGTCTGCTCAGCTCATCGGGCTCAGGCGACTTGATCAACTCCGTGGACCACCGCCAAGCCACCAGGCCGACAACGACCACTGCAAGCACCATGACAATAGAAACTAAGGCGAACACGACGACTCTTATATCCTCCCTACAACGCTAGAGACGGCATCCACGGTTCCCGGAAATCACGTTGCCGCAACCGACTGACCAACGCAGACTATTCCAAACACCCCCGAGTCACTCAGTTCGGAAACAGGCGAGGCACCTTCTGTGCATACTCCTCGTACTCCTCACCGAAATGAGCTGCCAGTTCGCGGTCTTCCAGAATGGCGAGCAACCAGAGCGCAACAGTGAATAACACCCAGTTAGCGTCGAGGGAGTGATGATAGGCCCCATAGGCCAATGTGGGAAACCCAGCTGGATTGAACAGCCTATTCCCAAAGAACGTCATCCCGATCACGGAAAGGAACTGCGGGTGGCGCATGATTGCGTAAGGCCCGATGGTAGTCAGAGGGTCATCCGCATGTCGAAACAAGAATGAGCGCCGCAACCCCAGCGTAACCACAGCCCATATCCCCAGACCAGAAAAGAGGGCTATAGCCAGCCAGCATAACACATCCGTCAAATTGGCCCTCGGCAGCCAGCCTACTGTCACGCCTGGCATGACGTAGCCAGGTTCCGGAGCGTAGAGGGCAAACCAACCGATGGCGATGAGCAACATGCCCAGGGGCCGCACCATTGCCGAGAGCAGGTAGAACACCGAACCCCATCGTTGCCCCAGTTGATGGGTGTAGCGCGTCAGCCACAGACAGATCACTCCACTCAGCCACACCAGCGGTGCGTATGGGTGCAGTGGTGCCAACGCCGCAATGTAGATCGGAAAGATGGGAGGAAACATGGCTTTACACCTCTTTCCGACGAATCGTGTTTCTGTTGATACTTCTCCTCAGCGCCGAGCACGCACAGATCGACAAGCTCTCTGGAGACCTCTCTGCGTTCTCAGCGGACTCAGAAGTGCAGGAGTGATCCCACAGGCATTATATCGGATTCGGTGGCCTCTGACAATGGGGGCTGTCAATTGCAATGCCTCGCAAGGGCGGCTAGAATACCGACCAGGAGGCGACCGATGGTAGACAAGAGACCCTTGATCGGCCTCGATTGCCGGTACGAGAGGCATGCCGAGTACGAAGTTCTCGACAAGTTGTACATCCACATGCCCTACCACCACGCCCTCATCGCAGCGGGTGCCCTGCCGCTGATCATCCCCATCGTCGATGACCGCGCCCTGCTCTCCCAGTACCTGGATGCCCTCGATGGGTTCTTGTTCACGGGAGGCCTTGACGTACCTACCCACGCCTATGGCCAGCCGAAGCACTCCGAGACCAAGGAGTGCGATCCCAAGAGGTACGCCTGCGACAAGCTCCTCGCCGAACTGCTCCTCCAAAGGGACATGCCAGTACTCGCCATATGTATGGGCCAGCAACTGATCAACGTGGCCTACGGGGGCACACTGATCCAGCACATCGAGACCGACATACAGCACACACAGGTCGAGCCAGGGCAGGACAGCTTCCATCCCATCACCATTGAGGAGGACAGCCTGCTCCACGAGATTTTGGGAACCACAGAACTAGAGGTCAACTCCGCGCATCATCAAGCCGTGGACAGGCCTGCGCCAGGACTCCGAGTACTAGCCCGTGCACCCGATGGGGTAGTGGAAGCGGTGCAAATGACCGACAGACGGTTCTTCTTGGGCGTCCAGTGGCACCCGGAGCGCATAGCAAGCAGGCCCGAGCAACGACAGTTGTTCACCGCCTTCGTCGCCGCCGCTTCGGAACGTCGTGGTTCTATCTAGGTCATGACTCTGTTCAGCACTCCGAGCACTGTCCGATCGCGGGAGTATGCTCAATGTCTCTGTGTGAGAGGGCATCACTGAGCCACCCTGTCTGGCGGGAAGCGCGGTCCGGCGGTGATCCGGCGGAAACCATCCTTCGATACGTCCTTCGACACGGTGCTTCGCACCTACTCAGGACTACCCAGGATCAACCCCACGGGAGGCAGGGGTGAAGACGGAGACTGCCAGAGCCCACTCCGAGAATTGAATGGTCATGCCGAACCATATCCTGACGCTGGATAGCCCCGCCCCGAATCGAGAAGTCCCAGAGGGACTCGATGTCTTGAGCCACAAGATTCCGTTCCCGGTCCGTTCGGGCGCTCGGTACCTTGCCACGAGTACGAACCGTGCCGGAAGGTCAACCCTCCCTCAAGCTGGATGCGTGTGGTCACAAAGCGCATGAACGATAAGCCAGAAATCTACGCTTCTGCCCTTTTCCTACCGGTAGCTCTGATACTGGCAGCTTGCCAGCCCGGGGCGGTCCCCCAGTCCCTCGCCGCGACACCACAGTGGATAGCCTATACCTATCTCGATGGCGAGAACGTCTACGCCCCCCAACGGCTGGCGCAGCCTCCAACACGGGGTAGCTTTACCGAGACCGAGTTCGAAAGGACTCCGGAGGGCACACGTCTGCGTGCCGTGCTGAGAGACGGCACACTATACGTCTATCTGGACATTGATCAGATATGGACTAGCGATCCTTCGTGGGATGTACGGCAGATGCTGGTGGCCGACCTGGATGACGACGGCCAGGACGAGGCCGCCTTCGTTGTCTGGAAGCCCCTCACCCTGGAGCCCAGCGTCTTCCACGACGTTTTCCGCTTCGAGTCACCTTTTGTGGAAGGCAGTGCGCGGAACCATCTCTTTCTCTATGGTTGGCGAGACGGCGAATGGCGCGCCACGTGGTGCAGTTCTCCTATCGCCGATCCCATACACATGATGGCCGCCGGCGACGTTGACGGCGACGGAGCCAACGAACTGGTGCTCTTGGAAGTGAGCTACGATGACGACCCCGATGAGGCGGCACGCCACGTGGCAGTCTGGCGCTGGAACGGCTGGGGCTTCACCCTGCAATGGCGCAGCAACCCAGGTCGATTCTGCGACCTGATGTTGCAGGACCTCACCGGCGATGAAGTGCCAGAGATACTAGTGCAAGATGGATGCTGAGACGAGGAAGGAGCTTGCCTTGATGATTGCCACACTCTGCCAACGCCTCTTCTTGAGTGTATCTGTCGTGATCATGGTGCTGGCTGGTTCCCTGAGCGGGTGCGCCGCCCCCACCCCCGAGCCGCCTCAACCTGCGCCGACAGCGGCCTTGACCACCGCGCCGCAGATCAGCCCCGCCGCCACACCCACCCTCGAAGCGGCACCCAGCCCTACACCAACCCCCAGTCCTGAACCCACGATTGAGCCCACGCCGACTTCGACGGAAGAGCCCGGTCCCCGGGTCGGTTTCCTGGCCAGCCCCGTTCTCGCTACCCGGGTGGGCTTCGCCACCTACGGGCCGCTGGAGACAACCGTTCCGCCCAGCCACGCGGGCTACACTCTACCAGTGGACCTCAACAACGTGATTCTTGACGACGACTTTGAGTTCAGCCAGGGCCAGGAGGGGTTGCTGACTCACAACGGGTTCGTGGTGTCGCCGGCCGAATACCGGGAGTTCTTCCAGTTGTACGAGCAGGCCAGGTACGCGGAGTTGCCCATCTTCATCACCACCGACTCCGTGTACCACGTCTACCACTTGCTCTTCGACAAGGTCCTTCGCAACCTGGAAGATGAACGATTCCAAGCTGACCTGTCCACGTTGAGCGCGGGGATGCTGTGGGCGGCTCAGTCCCAGTATGAGGCCCTGGAGGGGATGAGCCTTGAAGAGCCTGCGCGCCGCAATTTCGCCTACTTCGCGGTGGCCAACCGACTGCTAGACCCCGACATCGCCATATCCGAGGTGGTGAGAGACGACGTCGAGGCGGAACTGGCCCTCATCGAGGCGCATCGGGGCTTCTTCGTCTCTCCAATTCTGGGCTACGAGGAGGACTATAGCCAGTACGTGCCTCGCGGTCACTACGCCAAAAACGAGTCCAGGCAGCGGTATTTCAAGGCCATGATGTGGTATGGACGGATCAACTTCCGACTCAAAGAGAGAGGAGAAACCCTCTCCGCGCTGCTCATGGCCCAGGCTCTGGCCAACACCCAGATCGACGAGCAGCCTGCCTCGCAAATCTGGGAGCGTATCTATGAGCCCACCTCATTCCTTGTCGGCGTCAGCGATGACCTGGACATCTACGACTATCATCCTCTGATGGAAGAGGTGTACGGCCCAGTCGGCAGCGATCCGACCATCTTCGCCGACGACGAGAAGCTGACCCAGTTTATCGACGCGGCAAAGGAGTTGCCGCCACCTCAGATCAACTCCATGTGGGTCTGGGTCTGGGAGGATCGTGAGGAGGCCACCCAGGGCTTCCGATTCATGGGCCAGCGCTTCGTCATTGACGCCTACATCTTCCAGCAACTGATGTTCCGGAACGTGGGCACGCTGGCGGATCCGCGCATGCTGCCCAAGGGGCTGGACATCTTCTCCGCCATGGGATCCGAAGAGGCTTATGGCATCCTGTCGGAGATGGACGAGCCCCACTACCTCAACTACGATCGACAGATGAACAAGCTGCGGGGAGAGATCGCCGCCCTGGAGACGGATAGCTGGACCCAGAACCTGTACTGGGCCTGGCTGTACAGCTTCCATCCCCTCATCGAAGTGAAAGGGAACGGCTACCCGGCCTTCATGCGCAATCAGGCCTGGACGCGCAAAGACCTCCATACCGCCCTGGGTAGCTGGACCGAACTGAAGCACGACACCATACTCTATGCCAAGCAGGCCTACGCCGAACTGGGCGGAGGGCCCATGGAGCTGGAGCTGCAAGGGTACGTCGAGCCCAACCCGGAGGCCTTCGCCCGGCTGGCGGCGTTGACCAAGATGACCATTGAGGGCCTGGAGGCACGGGATCTGCTGTCCGGGGTGGACAGGGACAACCTGGAGCGCCTGGAGAGGCTCCTTATCTTGCTGAAGGACATCGCGGAGAAGGAGCTCCAGGGCACCCCTCTCAACGAAGAGGAACAGGACGTGATCCACTTCTACGGAGGGCTGCTGGAAGGGCTGACCCTCGCGGCGGCTGATCAGGACGAGGGTGAAGGAGGACGCTCCTTCCTCGAGGACGAGGAGGCAGCAGTGATCGCCGACGTAGCGACCGATCCCTTGGGCAGCGTCCTGGAGGAGGGCGTGGGACGCATCTTCGAGATCTACGTCGTCGTGGGCATGGAGGGAAGACTGTACATGACCAAAGGAGGCGTCTTCTCGTACTACGAATTCCCGTGGCCGATGAGTGATCGTCTGACCGACGAGGCCTGGCGCGAGATGCTGGACGCCGGACAGGCACCAGATCGCCCTCATTGGACCGAGAGCTTCGTGGCACAATGAACAAAGCGCGTACGAAGATGGACGCAAGCATCCCCCGCAACATGGCTCCTTTCTTCCAAGAGTACGACCTCGACAAGCTCAATCTCGTGAGGAGCTCACAGACGATCATCGAGCGCAGGTTGCAGTACGGCAACCGCGACGAGTTGGCCTGGCTGTTCCAGCAGTATGATCGAGGCCAAGTAGCCGATTGGGTCAGGCGGTTGGGCGCCCGACGCTTGTTCAGAAGGAACTTCGACTTCTGGCGTCTGATGTTAGACGTGGACGACGCAGAAGATCCATTCAAAGGCGCGGACAGGATATGGCCCCATTGAATCCTGCTCATTGGGAGGTCATCATTCCCCAGGTGAGAAGCGTTCTTGGTCTGCTTGCACAGCAAACCTTCATCGGCCGCTTCTACTTGGCTGGCGGGACAGCGCTGGCATTGCAACTTCGACACCGCCGCTCGTTCGATCTGCACTTCTTCTCAGAGACTGATCATCTTCTGGACAGTTCTCGTCGCGAGATTGTGACCGCGCTCGCCGGCAAGAAGGGTGCCGTACAAGCCAATACGGACGGAACCTTACTCCTCCAGATAGGAGCTGTGGGCGTTAGCTTCTTCTCCTATGGCTATCCCCTCGTGCAACCGACTGTGCCAGTGGCGGGGGTCGCGTTGGCATCTGTTCGGGACATCGGTCTCATGAAGGTGGACGCTATCATGGGACGCAGTAACAAGAAGGACTTCTGCGATCTCTACTTCGTCTGTCAGGTGGTACCGTTAGGTGACCTCCTGGAGTTGGGTCAGGCAAAGTACGCCTTCTTACGGGACTTCGGTGTACAGGCGCTCAAGTCCCTCACGGATTTTCGAGAAGCGAAAGCTGACGAAATGCCTGAGATGGTCAAACGTGCCAGTTGGGATGAAGTAAAGCGCTTCTTCATCGCTCAAGCCAAGACGTTGGGGTGGGAGTGGTTTGGATCATGGCGACAGCGACCTATGGAGGGAACATGAAGCAAAGAGAGACTGTGGAATACCAACCCCTGATCAGGGACTTGCCGCAGAGCGAACGCCCTCGCGAGCGACTGCAAAGCTACGGCCCAGGTTCCCTCTCCACGTCGGAGTTGTTGGCCATCATCCTTCGGACAGGGACCAAATCTGAAAGCGTCATCAACCTCGGCAGCCGGTTGCTAGCCCAGTTCGACGGCCTGGCGGGAATCGCCAGGGCCAGCTTCTCCGACCTGTGCAATATCCATGGTCTCGGCGTGGCTAAGGCGGCCCAGCTCAAGGCTGCCCTCGAGTTGGGCAAGCGGTTGATGGTCGCCTCACCCGAAGAGCGACCGCAGGTCAAGTCCCCCACCGACGTGGCCAACCTGCTCATGATGGAGATGGGTTTCCTGGACCAGGAACACCTGCGGGTCGTTCTGCTCGACACCAAGAACCGCGTGCTGGGCATGCCCACCATTTACATCGGCAGCATCAATACCTCCGTGCTCCGGGTGGGGGAGTTGTTCCGCGAGGCGATCAAGGCCAACAGCGCTGCCGTCATCGTGGTCCACAACCACCCCTCAGGCGACCCCACCCCCTCGCCTGAGGACGTGAGGATCACGCAACAGCTCGTCGAAGCGGGGAAGCTGCTCGATGTGGAAGTGGTGGACCACCTGATCATCGGCCAGCAGCGGTACGTCAGCCTAAAGGAGCGAGGATTAGGGTTCTCGTGAGCCTGGATTGGCGTCAAGATCTATGAGGGAGATTGCAGTATGAAACACTGGGTAGTGCTTGGTGTAGTTCTGATCGTGCTCGGCTCTGTCTTCTTCGCACTCAACCTCATGGGTGTAGAAACCCCACTGTTGGAACCGGGACTCCTCTTTCTGGGGGCGATAGCGGGAGGCTGCCTGGCAGCCTATGTCTATACGGGCTGGTACGGCCTTCTGATCCCTGGCTGCGTCCTCGCCTCTCTGTGGCTAACCACGACCCTCGTCGAGCTGAACCCCACCTGGCCGGGGGATCTCGACGGCGCTATCATATTGGCCGGTCTGGGAGTCTCCTTCTTCGCCATCTACCTGGTCGATCGCGCTCGCACGGGCCGCAGACTAACATGGCCAGTCTGGGCCGGTGTGGGATTAGTCCTCTTTTCCGCCCCCGTGGCGCTGAGCGGCTTCCTGCCCGAAGTCCTTATCAGCAGTCTCTTGCTCGCCAGCCCGGGTGTGGTGCTGCTGATCATCTACTTCTGGCGCCGGATCTACCCCCTCCTGATACCAGCGTGCTACATGATAGCTATCGGTCTGGTGATCCCGGTTCTGGAGAGCATCCCTGAAGGCACCGGAGCGGAGGTCTTCCAGGTCTTGTCGACGGTCATGGGGGCGATTGGGGTGGCTTCCCTGGCTATCTACATCGTGGACCGGCTGTACACGCAGGCTTCGAACTGGTGGCCTTTGATCCCCGGGATTGTGGGTCTGGTCGGTGGTGCAGTGCTGGGCTTGGCCGCATGGGGAATGGGCCTGGCAACAGTCCAGTGGCAACTCCTCGCAAACATCGCCTCCAATCTGTGGCCCGTCGGGCTGATCCTACTCGGTCTTTGGCTCGTCTTCCGCTGGGCTGTGAGGGGAAGAAGGGCTGCTGAGGAGTCCGCGCCTCCCGAGGAGGGTTAGAACCCCATCTTGCCCTACCATCAGTTGCAGGCTGCTGCAGCATTCTATGTGTGCTGAGCAGCGCTTTCGAGGCGCTGAGCGGCCCAGGCCAGCTAACTCAAGCGAACAGTAGTCTCACAAAGGTCACGCCCTTGCCATTGACTACCGGCACAAGAGCCTGTAAACTGATGATGTGCACTCTTCACACGTGAGAGCGTGACTGGCAATGGAAGGAAGACGCCGAAGACACAAACTCAGCCTGTCTCGCAGGGACTTCCTCAAGCTTTCCGGCCTCCTGGCTGGCATCCTCGCCTTGAATCCTAACCGGTCCTGGGAGACACGGGCCAGCTCCTCCAAACCCAAAGTCGTCCACACCTACTGTGCTCGCGCCACCAACTGGGATTTCTCAACCACCTGGTGGGGCAACTACGTCGATCAAGCCGTGGTCGACGAGATGGTGGATCGCGGCGTGACGGAGCTGACGGGCAGAACCACTCGTGTAGCGGCCTGGCAAGCGTTGATCCCAGACTACGCACCAGGGCAAAGGGTAGCCATCAAGGTCAACCTCAACAATGCCGTCAGCCAGACTGACAGCGACAACGAGATTGACGCCCTCATCGAGCCGGTCAACGCCGTAGTCAGGGGACTGAAGGAAATCGGCGTCGCCGAATCGGACATCTGGGTGTACGATGCAATAAAGCCCATCCCCGACCGTCTTCAAGATCGCTGTGAATTCCCCAGCGTTCAGTTTTGCGGTGGCTGGGGCACCAATCCTCAGGGTTTCAGCTCAACCGAGAGAGTGACTTTCCAGACTCCGCCGGGGCACCCTTCCCTCGCCGACCAGCGCATCAGCAATGTGCTAGCCAACTCCGACTACCTGGTCAACATGCCGATCATGAAGAAGCACTGCTGCGCCTGGGTCACTCTCTCCTTCAAGAACCACTTCGGCACCATCGAGCACTGTCGCGCCCTGCATGGTTACACATTCCCCTACGAGACCGACTACACTCCGAACTACAACCCCATGGTGGACATCTACCAGAACCCGCATTTCGGGGGCAAGACAGTTCTCACCATTGCCGATGGGCTCTACGGCAGCAAGGGCGACCAATCCAGCGTACCCGCACCCTGGACTACTTTCGATAATCAGGCTCCCAACAGCCTGTTCTTCTCCCAAGACCCGGTGGCCATAGACTGCGTGATGTACGACTTCCTGAACGCGGAAACATGGGTCCAAGCTGGTGGCGACGACTATCTGGCGCTGGCAGCGCAGGAGGGACTGGGGGTTTTCGAGCATCGAGCCACGGGAGCCTCCGGACCCGAGGAGTGGTACAGCCAGATAAACTACGTGCACCTGGACCTGGACACATATGTCAGGCTCCAGGGCCGTTGGAGGGACGGCACGGCGAGTCTCTCCTGGAACAGGCCCTTGCACCCCGGTCTGGCCGGGTACCGCGTCTGCTACTCCAGTGACAGCGGCGGAGACGTGGATCAGGGTTCCTCACCGATAGATGTGACCGACCCCAACCAGCAAGCCATAGACTTGACGGGTTTGACTACATATTCCCTGTACGACTTCTGGATGGAGCCTTACGACACCGGCGAGGACCCTCTGAGCGAATCGAACCACGTGCCCCTTCTGCCCACAGACATCCTGTTGCATTTCCCCCTGGCCCTTGCCGGCTGACCCACGGAGATCCCGCACGGGGACGCCCGATGACTCTTCATCGCTGGTGGCATCTGCGCAATCCTGTGCCCCATCCTGGACATGAGCTCCTACGCCCTCCATCCTCTGGCTGCGGGGGAAGCACCATCTCCGGCACTGGGATCCAGGCGTAGATGGCTCGCCTGACCGCTTCGGGCGAGCGTCCCTTGGCAATCGCACCCTTCTCTCGCTGCTAATCTTGCCCTTGGCTCTGGCCCTCTGCGGTCTGCTGGCGAGGCGCGGTTTGCCATTCTGTGCCAGCCTTGGGAAGCGCTATCGCCGACGCTCCCCAGTCGGATTTGCTCCTTCAGCGGTTCTGTGATACAATAATAAGTGAGACAGGCAGAGGAAGACTCCAGTCTGCGCTGAATCCGAGGCAACCCCCTACGTTTTCTTGCCTCGAACGGTGTCGTGAGTCTGTCAAAGGGTTCCTCGAAGCCCGATGCCCTGGGTGCAGCACAAGCACTTGGCTTGAGAACAACTAGCACAGGAGCCCGCTTGCTGCAGCCAGAAGGCTTTTTCCCTCGACACAAGGACACACTTCGCCGAGACCACGTGCTGTAGCGCGAGGGTTTCCCTCAGCAAGAAGTCGGGTTCCCCTGGACCTGAGAGCTGGGCAAGGTCGTACCCAGGTCCACTGTTTCACGTCTTGGCTCTAGCCCCATCCGTGCACAGGCGGAGGTACAAAGGCGAGACCTCCTCCCTCTGGCGACGGCCTACCAGTATCCTGAGGCTGTCCACCCAACGCACACAGCGGGTTACCTACCTGGGTTCTGCCTACTTGGGAGAACCTCTCTCAGCACATGAGGAGATGAACATGAAAACGGTGGTCGCCGCAGCCCTGGGCGAATGCGTCCACGTGGCCGGGGTGATGAACTTCCTGCGACTGGCCGAGAGCGCTGGATGGCGAACGGTGTTCCTGGGGCCCGCAGTGCCAGTCGAGGAGGTTCTGGCAGCAGCTCGTCGGCACAAGGCCGACCTGGTGGGCGTGTCCTACCGTCTGACGCCAGAAACCGGTGAGCGGCTATTGGGCGAGTTCGCTGAGGAGGCCGATGACCTCCGCGAGGGAGGCGTCCGATTCGCCTTTGGCGGTACTCCGCCCGTGGCCGAACGGGCACGCGCCATTGGCTTCTTTGAACGCACCTTCGACGGCAGCGAACCCGTGGAGATGGTGCTGGCCTACATGAAGGGACAACTCCACACTGAGATGGTTGAGGAGGACTATCCTCAGACCGCCATCGGCCGCATCAACTGGAAGGCTCCCTTCCCCATTATCCGCCACCACTTTGGCCTGCCGACCCTGGAGGCCACCCGCAAGGGGATGGCGCAAATCGCTGAAGCACTAGTCCTCGACGTCATCTCTCTGGGCACCGACCAGGATGCACAGGCGAACTTCTTCCATCCCGAGCGCCAGGACCCGCGCCGCACTGGAGCCGGTGGGGTGCCGGTCCGCAGTGCCGATGACTACCGGGCACTGTATGCCGCCAGTCGCCGCGGCAACTACCCCCTCCTCCGCACCTACTCGGGCACCGACGACTTCGTACGCCTCGCCGAGTTATACGTCGAGACCATCAACATCGCCTGGTGCGCCATCCCCATCTTCTGGTTCAACCAGATGGATGGCAGGGGACCGTGGGACCTCGAGGGCTCGATCCGCGAGCATCAGCGCGTGATGGCCTGGTACGGCGAGCAGGGCATACCGGTGGAGCTGAACGAACCGCACCACTGGGGGATGCGCGACGCGCCTGACGTGATCAGCGTTGTGGCTGCATATCTCTCAGCCTACAACGCCCGTGCCTTTGGCGTCCAGGATTACATCGCCCAGTTGATGTTCAACAGCCCTCCCGGAGTCTCTGACGCCATGGACCTGGCCAAGATGCTGGCCTGCCTCGACCTCGTCGAGCCCCTGGCCGGGCCAGACTTCAGTGTCTGGCGGCAAAGCCGGACCGGCCTGCTCAGCTACCCGCTCGACCAGGACGCTGCTCGCGCCCACCTGTCCGCCAGCGTGTACCTTCAGATGGGGCTGGAGCCTCACATCGTCCACGTGGTCAGCCACACGGAGGCCCACCACGCCGCCACTGCCGATAACGTCATCGAGGCCTGCAAACTGGCCCGGCGCGCCATCGAGAACGCCATCCGTGGTCAGCCGGACATGACGGCCGACCCCGCCGTGCAACAGCGAAGGGAGGAGTTGGCCCGAGAGGCACAGGCCACGTTGGAAGCCATCCGCGCCCTCGCCAGCACCGATACGGCGGACGCCCTCACCGATCCGGCCACCTTGACCCGGGCGGTGACGACTGGAGTGCTGGATGCTCCCCATCTGCTCAACAACCTCTTTGCACGCGGCGAGATAGTGACTCGCATAGATTCCCGGGGCGCCTGCGTCTCAGTGGAGCCGTCCACAGGGCACCCTGTGTCCGAAGGGGAGAGAATCGCCAGCTTGGACATACCATCTGGATAAGCAGTTGCCAATGTGAACCCTGCCGATAGACTTGACGAAGGAGAGAGGACTTATGAGTAACGATACACGCTACACCGTTATGGGTGGCGGTCACGGAGGCAGAGCGATGGCCGCACACCTGGCCTTGATGGGATTTCCTGTCACTCTGTACAACCGCACGCCGCAAAACGTCGCCGCCATCAAGACCCGGGTGGGCATCGAATTGAAGAGCTATGAGGGAGGGCCACACGGCTTCGGAGAGCTCACATCAGTGACGTCAAACATGGACGAGGCACTGGAACAGGCCGAGATCATCATGATCGTCGTACCGTCCATGGCCCACGCCGACATCGCTCGGAACGCCGCGCCGCACCTGCGCGACGGGCAGATCGTGGTCCTCAATCCAGGTCGCACCGGCGGGGCCATGGAGTTCACCAAGGTGCTGAGCGACGAGGAATGTCAGGCTGACGTCATTATCGCAGAAGCTGAGACTTTCATCTACGCCAGTCGTTCCGAGGGACCTGCCGAGTCGCGGATCTTCCGCATGAAAGACGCGGTACCCTTGGCAGCACTGCCCGCCACACGAACAGAGCGCGTCCTCCAGGCCCTGGAACCGGCCTACCCGCAGTTCATCGATGGCGTAAACGTACTGCACACCGGGCTGAACAATATGGGGGCAGTCTTCCACCCCGCCCTCACCTTGCTCAACGCAGGACGCATCGAATCCACCATGGGCGAGTTCCAATTCTACATTGACGGCGTAACGCCAGCTGTCGGTCGAGTGCTGGAAGTGCTGGACCGTGAGCGCGTGACCGTGGCTTCGGCCCTGGGCGTCCGCGCCCGCACTGCGCTGGAATGGTTGAAGATGGCCTACGACACCACCGGCGAGAACATTGCAGAAGCGATTCACAACCAGCCTGGATACCGTGGCATCATGGCCCCCCGCACGCTCCGCCACCGCTACCTCTTCGAAGACGTGCCCATGAGCCTGGTGCCCATGGCTGCCCTCGGGCAGCGCTACGGTGTCTCAGTGCGTGGCATGGATAGCGTCGTCCGTCTGGCGTGCTTCATCCACCGCACCGACTACTGGCGTCGCGGACGGACCCCCGACAAGCTGGGAATCCAGCAGTGGAGCGTCGGTGAACTGACGCGCTACGTCGATGAGGGCGTGGTTCCTCGCGGGACGAGTTGGTCGCCAGCCTGGAAGGTCGCGTGACGGTGCCACAGGCTTGACCCGCTGGAATCTGATCCCTGACTGGACACTCCCATCTGTTCTCAATCGGGGCTGCTTCTTTCCTCGATTGACGGTAGGCCCCGTGTGGCATCGGAGAAAGATGGCTCGGGTTTCGCCTCCAGCCAGGGCTGCGGCCAGCTACACCAGGTTGCGGCCTTGCTTGCGATCTGGCCAGTCACGCCCAAGCATGCCGCCCTTTCGATCCAGACATGAACAACTTAAAGGAGATGCCCGAATCGCCTTCAGCAGACCTCATACAAGAAACGAGAGGTGAAAATGAAAGCCTTAATAATCGCTGCTGGCCAAGGAAGAAGGCTAAATGATCTCACTACCGATCTACCCAAACCACTGATTCAACTCTTGGGTTTGTCCTTGATTGAAAGAGTGATACTAACCGCAAAACGGGCAGGTATTCACGACTTCGTAATCACAGTCGGCTATCTTGGAGACAAGATAGGAGCAACTCTAGGAGACGGAAGAGGGCTGGGAGTAAGAATAGATTACGTCCAGAACAAAGAATGGGAGAAGGGAAATGGAGCCTCGGTCCTAAGGGCCACCCCATTGCTGAATGAGAACTTCATCCTATTGATGTCAGACCATATCTTCGATGATCGCATTCTGAAAGGGCTTGTTGATCATGAATTAGGAAGCTCTGTTGTTTTGGCAGTTGATAGAAGAGCACCGTCGCCGGGGGATACGAAAGTTCTGGAGGCAAGAGGAAAGATCCTTAGCATAGGCAAAGACATAGAAGAATCAAATTGCATAGATACTGGCATCTTCTTGTGTTCGCCAAGGCTACTTGCGTTTGCCGAGGAAGCGGTGAAAGAAGGCAAGACTGAACTTGCCGATGTCATTGACAAGGCTGCTGAGAACAGAGATGCCGAAGTGTTTGATATTACTCGAATTGAAAGTTACTCATCACGGATGGGAAAAGGGACTACGCCTTGGTGGATAGATATTGATACAAGAGAGGATTTGAGAAAGGCGGAACAGTATTTGATCAAAAAAGAAAACTCATTGAAAACGCTTTGTCTGCTCCATTGAAACATGATCTTCAGGAAGTTTGGAGTAATTGAAGATAGAATAAGAGAAGGTGTTGCAACTCTACTCTTGGAACTTGGAATACCCATAACTCCAAACCAGATAACGATACTGAGCTTTGTCGTAGGTATCCTGTCCGGTGTGAGTTTTGCCCTATCCCATCTTTTGCTCGGAGGAATCTTGTACTATCTTTCTGATGTACTTGATGGTGTGGATGGCGTCGTTGCAAGAAGAACAGGTACGGCAACAACATACGGAGCATATCTCGATTCTTGTCTCGATAGGTATGTTGATGTATTTGTTGTACTAGGAATATGTGTACATTTTTCTCAGGTTGGATATATCTGGATTATTGGTGTTCTGGCAATAACAGGCAATCTCATGATCAGCTATGCAACTCATAGAGCAGAGGCGTTAGGCAAGGTAGCCTTAACTTCGCCCATTCGATGGTATAGAAGAAGAAGAATGCATATAGTCGTTGTTGGGGCATTTCTTAGTTTGTTTTATCCCTCCTCTCTGTTTTATGCACTAGCAACTATGGCGGTTATCAGCAATCTGAAAGTGTTTTGGAGAATGATGCCATGGATGCTGAAGGATTTCAATTCGCTTGACAAGAACACTAGGAAGCTCCTAGCAAGAACCTCTCTTAGAAGATTTCAGAAGGATGGACCGTAGGAATATGTGAACAAGAGAACTCGGCCATTCAAAGGGTCTTCGCGAGTCTTGGGATTGCTTGGGCTTATCGACCACGCCCAACAGGGCGCACATGGCTCACTTCGTTCGCGGATGACGCGGGAAAAGACCGGCGGACACTTAGAGAGAAGCCGGACTGCGCAGAGGAGCTACCCATCACAGCCCGTGCGGCTGAAACCCTACTATAGCATTCTGGCCTGTGAAGCTATCGTATGCCTTCTGTTGCAGACCGGCCACGGGAGGAACTCAGGATGCAGCTGGGGCAAATGAGCCCTGAGGACCTGATCCGTCCATCTTGGCTGACGCAGTACGAGAAAGAGATAACAGCCATTTGGTGGAAGCTGGTCCGACTAAGCTCAAACCTGTTCATCCTGAAGAAGATGGACTGCTTCCCCTTCGATCTGTTCGCACCAATCCCACAACCCTTCTGGATCCTAGTCCGCTACAGTCTGTTTGACACAAGTGCGATGACAATCTGGCAAGTAGCGTTGGATAGCAGTGCGGACGCCTTGACGCTTTGGAAGCTCCGAAACAGCATTGTGCAAAACCTACGGGAGGAGGAATACCGTTCACGACTCAAAGACGTCCTACGCAGGATCGACTTCGATGGTACCATATCACATCTTGCACCTCGTATAGCCGACCTAAGGAACAAGATCCTAGCCCACATGGACAGGGATTTGAACCTAGACGCCACTGCAGAGCAGATCAAGCAGATGCCCGTGCACTTGTCCGACTTGCTGCTCCTGCAAGACAAAGTGAACTCCCTCTTCAGCGCACTATGTTTCGGGCATCAGAGATCAGTCTACCCCATCCAGTATCACCCAGAGGTTCAACATCCGTCCGGTGTGGACAGCCGCCCGGACATTGACAGATTGCTGGACTGCGTGGCTAGGGAAAGCGGGCTCCTGAACATGCCTGAGCGACAGCGACAAGTCTGGCCTCATTGGCGCAGCAACCTGTCCCCAGATCAGTTGCACGTACTCAACGAATGCCGGGTCAGATTCGGCTTGCCAGAGGTATGAAGTGTAAGCGAGGGCGAGGAAGTGCCACTGTGGGAAGAACCCGCCCAATAGATGGAGCACATTGTCGCCCCGACGCTGAAGCGTCGGCTCCATACATGCCTGCGCCCGAGCCCTAGCCAAGCCTTCAGGCTCGAGACACCTTACAGCGCCGCCAGGGCCCTCTCCACGCTCTTCTTGGCAGTGACCTTCATCTGAGCATCAGCTATTCGTCCGCCCTCATCGATGATGAAGTGACTCCTGATGATGCCCATGTGGGTTTTGCCGTACATCTTCTTCTCGCCCCAGACCCCGTACATCTCGGCCACCTCGTGATCCGGGTCCGACAGCAGAGTGAAGGGCAGATCGTTCTTGGCCCTGAACTTGTGGAGCCTTTCGGCCGGATCCGGGCTTACGCCCACAACCACGGCATTCGCAGCTTCGATCTCTTCGGATCCATCACGGAATCCAACAGCCTGGTCCGTTCAACCCTTGGTCAGAGCCTTGGGATAGAAGTAGAGGATCACCTTCTTACCCCGGAAGTCCGAGAGCTTTACCGGCTCGCCGGCGTCATTCATCAACTCAAAGTCAGGCGCTCTCTCCCCAACATCCACCATTTCTTCACCTCCCTCACTTCATTCGCTCACTCGCTACCTCCCCCGGACGGTGCGGTAAGATTGCCCGAGTTCGAGCAACCACCACCGTAGCGACCTCGTGGCCCAAAGCCGCCCTGAAGAGACCTAACACCTCGTCGTAGCGGTGAGAAAGTTCAGTCATGGTCATCTCTCCGCTGCGATCATACGCAGTTGCGACGACTGTGACAATCCCCAGCCGCTACAGCTTGGTCAAACACCACAGGAACCCCCTGGCCTGAGACGAGGGTTCCATCCCCACCCGAATCCTCCCTGGATCTCAGAGGTGCTCACCACAAGGCGCATGAGGACTGTGAATCCGGCCCTAGCACGGGTGTGTTGACGGCGCTCAACACTCCACCTGGCGTGCTCGCCGATTGACGAGACCTGTCACCTGCCTTGCTGTCCCAAGCAGGCCCCACAGCCGCTCGGCATGCCCTGCGATTACGCCAATCTCACTCTACTTCGCCCACCTCACCATTGATTGCGCCAGGCGGCAAGACCCTCGCCCCTTGGTCATACCACGATCATCCTAACCTATCTGCAGAATCCGGAGCAGCGTTCTCGAGCAGCCTCTCGAGATTTCGCTTGCTAAGAGAAGGCAGCGCGTGTATAATAGTCTGTACCAAGGAGAAAAGCGACGACAATGTCACAAAAAAACAGGCTACGTGACCCCGACCAGGCAGCCGGTTTGATCGCCGAGATACTCAAGCAGGGCAGGTTGATCCTGCTCCTGTTGCGCGATGGACGTGTGCCCATCTGGCCGAAGCTCATCATCCCAGCCATCCTGGCATACATCCTCTGGCCCATAGACCTGCTCCCAGACCCAATCCTGGGGCTAGGACAACTGGACGACGTGGCCGTTCTTGTCATCGGGCTGAAGGTGTTCCTTGAGCTGTGCCCCGCACACGTCGTCCGGGAGTACCTGGACGATCTATCGTCCGTCGTAGATGGATCCTACCGTGTGGTGAAAGAGGAGAGAGACCAAGAAGCGACTCGTCCACAAGCGCTGACCGAGGCCGATGAGAGGCCCTCCGCCGAAGAGTTGCCCGCTGGCAGCGTCGAGCGGTAGCAACATGGATCTACGGCGTGGTAGCGCCAGAGTCAATCACTTGGAGGAAGGGTACTACTGAAATGACAGAAGGTGAGTTGAGACAGCCTGGAGAGGTAGCACGAGGACTGAACATCTCTACCTCAACCCTGCGTCGTTGGGCCAAGGAATTCTACCCGCACCTGTCCCAGACGGCCAGCAGGGTGGACGCAGCCGGCGTGGGGACGGGAGCCCACCGCCGTTACACCCGCGAAGACGTTGAGTTCCTGGCTCGGGTAAAGGCCTTGCTCGATCAGGGATTGACGTACGGTCAGGTCCTCCAACGCCTGAAACACGAGTCTCCTGCCGCGAGAGAAGAGCGGCGACACGAAGAGGACGCATATCCCATGGTGGCGGCGGAGGCAGAGATGGAAGCGCCTGCCGTTGGCGCCAGCCTGGTGGTGGTCGCCGACGCTTTACGCAACATCGGTGACAACCAGCAGGCGCTCCAGAATAGCTTGCAGGTCAACCGCAATCTTCTGGGGGTCCTCATCCAGGACAACTTCAACTTGAAGGAAGAAAACGCCAAGCTGAGGGATCGGGTGCTGAAACTGGAGCAATCTATGAATCAGCTGAGGCAGGAGAAGGAAACGTCTTCGCTGAGCCAGGAGAAACAGAGGGAACTGGAAAGCAGAAGAGGCTGCCTCAGTTCACCGTCGAGATAGGTTCTGGGCTTGACCTCCCCTCAGTGTCATAGCCAGACCCTCAAATGCTGTGACGCCTGGTCCAGTTGCCAAGCTCAGCTTGCGCTCTGGTAGGGAGCGATGGTCAGACGGTTTAATCTAGCCGATATCCTTCTGGTGAAGAGGTTACAGGGGCAAGGCGCCTGTCTCGACTTAGAGACGACTCTCCTCGGATCGCCGACGCCCCTGACTATGGCCCTCTTGGAGTACGTGTCCCCTAGCGCGGCGCACATCTCCACCTTCGTCGAGAACGACCAGTCGATGGATGGCCGCCGCCAGGGATTCCTGCAAACGTGGGATCGCCCCGATGGACAGGGCTGCGATGTAGTATCCATCGCCCCCGCGCTGACGGAATCCCCGGTGATCTCCCAACTCTGGTGCGACCTGCTGGAGCACGCAATCCGCGTCAAGGGCGAACGAGGGATGCACCGCATCTTTGCCAAGCTCGCCCAGGATGAACCGGGCGTTGATGTCTTCCGCCAGATCGGTTTCAGCACCTACACGCGTCGAGACACCTTCCGCCTAGACAAGATCCCGCCCAGCCTGGAGCCCACGCGGGACAGATCCCTACGCTCGCTGGAGAAGGGAGACGACTGGAAGCTACTGCGCCTGCGAAGTTCCCTGACCCCACGCCTCGTGCAAATGGCCGAGGGCGGAATCATAGGGGAGCGAGATCTCCTCGGTCCCCTGCCCTGGTGGAGAGCTCGGCAGGTGAAGGAGTATGTCTTCGCCGATGACGGTAACTTTCATGCCTACCTGTGCGTCGTCCTGGGGCAAGAGGGTCACTGGCTAAGAATCATGGTTCAACCCGAATCCCCTATGAATGTCGACAGGCTCCTATCCGAGTCTCTCAGCATGCTGTCGACTTATTCGCCACGGCCCGTCTATTGCAGTCTGCGGGAGTACCAAGCTGGCGTGCGCGGGGGTCTGGAGGAGCTTGGATTTCAACCTCTGGCCTCCGAACTGCTCATGGTCAAGCAAACCACCGTTCGGCTGAGCGTCCCGGTGGACCAGCTCAGGCCTGCTCTGGAGAAAGGGGTGGAGACGGCCGCTCCGATTTCCACAAGCAATAGCTGTGAAGAGATCTTGTAGACGTTGACAAACTCGGTGGTGCTCTTCGGGTGCACCGAGTCCTGTGAGGTAAGCTGCATACATGCAACAGGAGATAACCGACGACCTTGATGCCCTTATGGAGGTTCTGCCTCCTCCTCTCCAGAAGAACTTGCAGGAGCTGAACGATGAGGACGAGCTTCTGGAGGTGGTCCTGGATCTGGGACGCCTACCGGAGGCCCGTTTCATAGATCGCGAGGTTGTCCTGAGTTCCTCCGACGTGACTGAGGACGACATCGAATACATCGCCTCGCGGATCGGTCGCTTCGGCGACGACAACCGGGCGGGGATCCAGCGCACCTTGCACCGCATCTCTGCCATCCGCAACCGCGAGGACAAGATTGTGGGCCTGACCTGCCGCGTCGGGAGGGCGGTCTACGGTACCATCGAGGCAATACGGGACATAGTGGAGTCAGGCAACAGCATGCTCTTGCTCGGGCGGCCCGGCGTGGGTAAGACCACTATGTTGCGAGAAGTGGCCCGTGTACTGGCCGAGAAGAGAAGAGTAGTCATCGTGGACACCAGTAACGAGATAGCAGGCGATGGCGACATCCCTCACCCAGCCATCGGCAAAGCACGCCGCATGCAAGTCAAGACGCCGTCTATGCAGCACGCAGTGATGATCGAGGCGGTGGAAAACCACATGCCCGAGGTGATTATCATCGACGAGATAGGCACCGAACTCGAGGCGGCCGCTGCGCGCACTATTGCCGAGCGAGGCGTGCAGTTGGTCGCCACGGCCCATGGCAATAGCTTGGACAACCTGATGATGAATCCCACACTGGCTGATCTGGTCGGGGGCATCCAGTCAGTCACGCTCAGCGACGAAGAAGCTCGGCGGAGGAGAACTCGCAAGTCCGTATTGGAACGGAAGGCCCCACCGACCTTCGATGTGATCGTCGAGATCCAAGACTGGGAACGTCTAGTGGTACGCCATGACGTGGCTGACGCGGTTGATGCTATCCTGGAGGGACGGTTCATACCGCCTCAGATACGGTACCGAGACGAGCAGGGAGAGATACACATCGAGGAGATGGCTTTCCCCGCCGCAGAAGAAGCGCCCCATCTTTCCCCGCGAGAGACTGTGCGGCGCCGACACCCCCTGGCGATTTACCCCTACGGCATAAGCCAACATCGTCTACAGCAGGTGGCCAAGGGAATGAAGGTCTCCGTCACCATGGTAGACGACCTGGCCGATGCCGAGGCGGTGTTCACACTCAAGCACCACTATCGCAAGCGCCCGCACGATATCAGTGAAGCCGAGAGAAAAGGCATTCCTGTCTATGTGCTGCGCAGCAATACCACCACCCAGATGGAAAGCTGCTTGGCTGACATCTTCGGTGTGCGGGTGGATCTTGACCCTCTAGCCCACGCAGCGGAGGAGACTCAGAGGGCGATAGAGAAGATCCTGGGCGGGGCGCGTTCCGTGGAGTTGTCCTCGCAGAATTCGTATATCCGTCGCTACCAGCATGAGATGGCCCGTCAGGCCAATCTTCACTCGCGCAGCCGAGGCAAGGAGCCTCGCCGAAGAGTGAGGATCTACCCGAAGAACTGACTGGGGAATAGAGTGCATTGTTCATAACCTTCGAGGGGTCAGAAGGCAGCGGAAAGACGACCCAGGCTCGGCTGCTCTACGAGTATCTGCTCGGGCAGGAGTACCCTGTGGTGTTGACCCGCGAGCCGGGCGGCACGCGGATCAGCGACAAGGTGCGGGAGATCTTGCTGGACCCAAGCAATACCGAGATACTCCCACGTACGGAGATCTTGCTCTTCTCGGCGTCACGCGCCCAGTTGAGCGACCGGTTCATTCGCCCCCATCTCCAGCAGAATCACATCGTTATCTGCGACCGATATGCCGATTCCACCATGGCGTACCAGGGATTCGGGCGCGTCCTTGACTTGCAGACTCTGCGCATCATTACCGACTTCGCCACGGGCGGACTGCGGCCCGATCTGACCATTTATCTGGATCTACCTGTGGAGGCTGGCTTGCAACGCAGACGGGGTCTGTCGGCCGGTGGCGCCACAGGGAGATATGGGGGTCAGCTTCCCCTCTTCGATAAGTGGGATCGGCTGGACGCACAGGAGTTGGACTTCCACCGCCGCGTGCAACGGGGATATGAGGAGTTGATGAAGGTCGAACCAGAGAGATGGCACAAGGTTGACGCCGGCAGGTCCATAGAGCAGGTTCAGGACGACATCCGGTCCAAGGTATTGCCGCTGTTGGAGGATAGACCATGAGAGTGATGTGCACAGGTTCTTCAGGGTCCGACCGAATCGGGTACCTTCGAGGCGTGAAAGAACTCGCTGACAAGGCCGACGTGGATCTGGAAGTCTGCAACGTAGGCGACATGATGCTCCAGAGAGCCGGTGAGATGGGCAGTCCTGTGAGCAGAGAGAAGATCCTGGATCTCCCCCCATCGACCCTGGGATGGTTGCGCGGTACGGTCTTCGAGGAGATAGTCCGTAAGACTGACCGGCATGAGAATATGATAATAGCAACCCACACCTGCTTTCGCTGGAAGAAGTTCCTCTCCCCTGCTTTCGACACCTATTATTTGAGGCAACTTGACCCCGACTTCTACGTCACGATCACGGATGACTACGATGCCATCAGGCGTCGTCTGGAGGAGACAGACCAGTGGAGAGGCAGGTTGCAACTGTGGGAGATCCTGGCATGGCGAGACGAGGAATCCCTCATCACCAAGATACTGGCTCAGAACTTCAGAAAGCCCTACTACCTCATCGCCAGAGAGGAGCCGCCGGACATTCTCTTCGACCTCATGTTCAGGCCAGCACGCAAGAAAGCCTATCTCAGCTACCCCATCACGGCCATTGAGAAAGACCAGCCTGAGGGACTCGAGGAAGTGCAAGAGTTCCTGGAGAAACTGAGGAAGTATCTTACCGTCTTCGATCCCTTGGCCATGAAGGAGCTCGAATATGCTAGAAGGCTGTATGAGCAGCAGGACGACGAGATAACGCCCGACATCATGAGGACGCTTGAGGATCACACCGTCGCCCGGGACTATCAGTTCATTGATCAGAGCGACATGGTGATAGTCTACTACCCGGTGAAAGAGCCCTCGCCCGGCGTGCTGTCTGAACTGATCTATGGCTTCAGTCACGACAAAGAGGTGTACATGGTCTTCCCTTACGACATCAGCCCTTTCCTACAGTTCTATTGCACCAAGATATTCGGGACGGGAGAAGAACTGATCGACTATTTGCAGGAGAGCGGCATCATTGGCTCCGAGGACACTGGAGCATCTGCACCACCGTCTGCACGGTCAGAGGTGGAAGGGGAGGGCTGCTGACATGAAACTGGTCATCAGTATCGTGCATAGAGAAGACGCCGACGGACTGTTGAAAGCACTGACTGATGCGGGGCACAAAGCGACCCTTGTCAGCACGACCGGTGGGTTCCTCAGAGAAGGCAACGCCACCCTCTTCATCGGCACCGACAAGGAGAAACTGGAAGAGGTCTTGGGGCTAGTCAGGGACAACTGCCACACCCGGAAACGGTACGTCTCCCCTCTGGTTCCCGTAACCGAGCCATCCGAGTTCTACATACCGGAGCCGGTGGAAGTGGAGGTCGGAGGGGCAACGGTCTTCGTCCTTGATGTGGAAAGACACGAGAAGTTCTAGGTGTTGTACCTTGACAACGGCCCAACTCCGCACCATCGGCCTACAAGTCGTAGTCGTCAAGGCCCTGGTCGCCGAGATCACCCAGAGAGCGTTCTATCTCCTCTGGGTCCTCTCCCGCCTCGAGACGACCGACCATCTCATCGAACTCGGGACCCAGGTCCTCGCCTGTCTCTTGGCTCATTGTCCTCATCCAGCGTGCGATACTGCGGGGGTCGTCTTCGTCCAGACCCGCCAAGCTGCTGGGATCAGCTAGGCTCTCCAAGCGGCTCTCCTCAGATCTCACCACGGATACCAAAGAGACTAATCGGACCAGGTCTTCGCTCTCGCACTCAGGGCAGCGGGAGGTGCGAGAGTCGGAGAACCCACGCAAGAGGGTCACCCGGCGTTGACAAGCATTGCAGCGATACTCATAAAGAGGCATTCAGTTCACCCTATCTATTATTATATCCTGGACTCTCTCACAAATCAAACTCTCGCGTTCGGTATCTCGTTTCTCAGGAGATGCGGACCGGTGTCCACACCTCCTTCTCTAGTAGGACTCGGGCCTATGGTGCAAGCCTGAAGGAGATGAACTGCTATGGATCCAGTGCATGTTGGTTTCGGAGGCATAGTCGCTGCCAATCGCATCCTAGCCATCCTAGATCCCAATTCACAGCCTGTGAGACGAATAGTGCGCAAGGCGAAGACGGAAGGTATGGCCATCGATATGACATACGGGCGCAAGACCAGGACGGTGATCATCCTGGACACAGGCCATATCATCACCGCGGCCGTCCAACCGGAGACCATAGTGGGCAGGCTACAGCAGCCCTTCAAGGGTGCTGAGGCAGAGTAGAAATGGCGACGTTCACCCCTACCCGTCGTGTGTTGGAAGAAGCGTAGCATCTGTGAGAGGCCAAAAGAAGATCGATCGGGAACTGGATGCCAAACTGGAGCCCTACCTGCAAGGCAGACCACTGGTGGTCGTGATCTCGGGTCTCTCTGGAGTGGGCAAGGACGCCGTCCTTGACGGGATCGAGGAACGCAGGCATCCCTTCCACCGCGTGGTCACAGTCACCACACGCGCCCCACGAGCCGATGAGCAAGACGGCGTGCACTACCATTTCGTCTCCGAGGATGAGTACAGGCGGATGCTCGAGAGAGGAGAGCTTCTCGAGAACGCCGAGGTGTACGGCAGACTTTATGGTGTCCCAGAACAAGAAATAAGGGAGCCCCTGTCTAGGGGTCAGGATGTCTTCCTGCGCACAGATGTCCAGGGAGCGGAGGCCATCAAAGAGAAGATGCCACAGGTGGTGCTGATCTTCCTCATCGCGGCCTCGATGGAAGAACTCAGGAAACGGTTGATCAACCGTGGTAAGGACTCGCCGCAGGAGATCGAGAAACGGCTGAGAGATGTGCCGGCGGAGATCGCACGCCTGCCCAGATTCGACTATGTGGTGGTGAATCGCGATAGCCGGCTAGATGAAACGGTGGAACAGGTCATAGACATCATCAGCGCCGAGAAGCGTCGCACCACTAGGCTACGCAACCGCATCTGAGACACCCACGGAGAGTGCGTGCGGACTTGGGCTGCAGCATGTTGCCCTCGCCATCGCACAAGAGGCGCCATGGCCTCGCTACCATCGAGTGGCAGGCAGCACATCACACCAGGCGACATCCTGGCGCAACCGCTTGATGTGGGGCCAAGGGGAGGAAACCATGAAAGACGTTGATCCTAGCGAGATCAGGAGATCCGTGATCGCCGGGTCGTGGTATCCCGGCTCGGCCTCGGCACTGGCCAGCAAGATTGATGAGTTTATGGCCGCAGTCGATGAAGGCCCTCTGAAGGGCGAGTTGAAGGGACTGATCTCCCCTCATGCCGGATACTCTTACTCCGGGGGCGTGGCAGCCTACGCCTACAAGCAACTGGACGGCAAGAGCTACCCCACGGTGGCAGTCGTCAGCCCCGTCCACCAGTACTACGGCGGCCGGTACCTCGTCACCAGCAACAGGTATTACGAGACCCCCTTCGGCCTGGTGGAGGTAGATACCGACCTAGTGAGGAAGCTGGATGGCGAAGTTGGGCTGACCTTCTTGGAACAGGATGCGGAGCACTCATTGGAGATCCAGCTCCCGTTCCTACAGCGCACGCTGGGCGACTTCAAGGTGCTGCCAGTGATGATGGGCGAACAGAGTCTCGGGGCCTGCAAGCAGTTGAGCGCAGCTCTGACAAAGGTGTTGGGAGGGAAGGAAGCACTGCTTGTGGCCAGTTCCGATCTGGCCCACCTCCACGACTATCACGAGGTGGTCCATCACGACCGCCACGTGCAGAGGTTCGTCAACGACTTCGATCCCGAGGGCCTGGCGGCGAGTCTGGCGAAGAATGAGGCCCAGGCCTGCGGCGGCGGCCCCATCGTCACCGTCATGCTGACCGCCAAAGACCGGGGGGCGAACAGGGCCAAGGTCCTCAAATACACCAACTCGGGCGAAGTAACGGGGGATAAGATGCCCGGGAAATACACCGTCGGCTATCTCGCCGGGACGATCTACAAGGCGGCATAGCAGGCGTCTCTCTTTAGAGCACCGGAGCTCAAGACGAGATCCCCACCTTTCTATCGCAGCAGCTGAACCTGGCCCCTGGCGTAGCCTGGAACCTCGATAGGCGGTGGACCGGTCTTCAAGGCGGTATGATCTTCGTTCTTGGGACGGACCGGGGCTCAAACAGTGGGGCCGATAGTGTGGATAGCGAACTCGCAGTGGCCCAGAACCTCCGCCTTGGTCAACCTCCCCGATGCCACCTCAATGATTTCGTTGAATATGCGCTCACCCATGCTTTCCAGAGATTCTTCGCCGTCCAGAATCGCTCCCGCGTTCAGGTCTATGTTGTCCTGCCACCGATGACAAATGGAACTGTTCGACGACACTTTGATCACGGGGGCGATGGGTGAACCAACTGGTGTTCCTAGACCGGTGGTGAACACGACTACCTGAGCCCCAGCCGCTATCATTCCTGTGACACTCACCACATCGTGGGCTGGTCCATCCATAATCACCAGTCCCTTTTGCGACGGTCTTTCAGCGTAGTCAACCACCTGCACAATATCGGAAGTGCCACCCTTGCGAATGGCACCCAGTGATTTCTCCGCGAGAGTGGTTAGCCCACCCTCGATGTTCCCTGGGCCTGGCTCAGCCTCACGAATATCCAGACCCATCGCCTTCACCCTAGACTCGGTCTCCGAGGTTATCCCCCAAATGCGCTCTCTCACCTCATCATTGGCAGCCCTTCGCACCAGCACATGCTCAGCCCCCAGCATCTCTGGAGTCTCTGTGAAGATCGCGGTCCCACCTTCCGTCACCAGCAGATCGCAGGCGACTCCCGTGGCAGGGTTGGCCGTGAGCCCCGACAGTGTGTCCGACGCGCCACATTTGACGCCTACCATTAGTTCAGAGACATCAGCCATCTCGCGTTGAGCACCTTCCGCCTCCTTCAACAGCTTCTCGGCCAAGTGCTTTCCCTTGGCCACAGCATCCGCCGTGCCCTCCATGGCCTGCATGGTGATGGTCTCCACCCTCTGTCCGGCTTCACGCAGCTTCTCACCAAGCAATGCCGGGGTCAGCATCTCACAGCCCAGCCCTACCAACAGGACACCAGCCACATTGGGGTTGCCGCAAAAACCAGTCATGGCTCGAATCATGTGCTCCTTCTCATCGCCAAGGTGACCGCAACCGTGCTGGTGAGTGACATAAATGGTGCCTGGCATCTCGTTGTTTATCACTCGAGCCACAGCGGACGCACAAATCACCGTAGGGAAAACCAGGACATGATTTCGCACGCCAACACTGCCGTTGCTCCTACGATACCCCCAAAACTTCACTCCTTGTCCCCCCTGTCTTTCGGCCCCTCGACGTTGTGGACGTGAGTATGCTCGCCCTTCAGGATCTTCTTTGTCGCTAGGCCCATGATCTCACCGTACTTCACAATCGGCTCGCTCGGCTGCACATCCGAGAGCGCAAATTTGTGACCGAAGGGAATAGTCTGTAACAGCGTCACTTCAACTGCGTCATCGCCAATCTCAACTCGGATGGAACGCCCCTCTTCAAGCTGCCGCAACGCTGTGGCTACATTGTCCTTCTTGTCGATCACAATGGCACTTTGCGACATGAGCTACTGCTCCTTCCTAACCATACCACAGACTCGCACGGGTAGCTGCAACCCCGTCGGCCCTCGAACAGCCACCCCGGGTGGTCTAGTCCGGGTCCTTTCCTCTCTTCACAGAACTCCGGGGACCATGCGTGCCGTGTCGCATACCCCGGATTAGTCTGGGAACCCTCCCCAGGCCAAAGATCAGCAGCACGATCGCCAAGATGACGAGCAACTCTGGCACACTGATAATGGGACACATATGGTTTCTCCCCCTACGTGCCCGCGTGGTAGCCAAGTGGTGCGTGCCTTACCGGCTGACATCTTCGTTTCACCCTCGCGTCCTCATCCTAGGATCAAGCGCGTCACGCAAGCCGTCACCCAGGAAATTGATGCTCAGAACCGTTGTGATGATGGTCATGGCCGGAACAACGACCAGCCACCACGCATCCCTGATGTAGCCCCTGGCGTCGCTGAGATCGCGACCCCAACTGGGCATCGGTGGCGGAACTCCCAATCCAAGAAAGCTGAGAGTTGCCTCTGCGATGATGGCAGACGAGAAGCCAATAGTGACCTGGACAACGATGACCCCAATCATGTTGGGAAGGATGTGGCGAAAGATGATCTTGGCATCACTGGCTCCATAGCTGTGCGCCGCCATGACGAACACTTCTTCTCTTAGCGACAGGGTGCTTCCTCTGACTAAGGGATCTCGCCCAGAAGAATCTCAATCAGCTTCCCTGTGTCGATATTCCCTCCTGAAACTACACACACCACTTTGCCATCGCCAGCCTTGCCAGCGAGGGCAGCAGCCACCGGTGCCGCCCCTGCACCCTCGGCCAGCACCCTGTTCCGCTCAAGCAGCACTCTGATCGCGTCTGCAATGTCCTCCAAGCTCACGACCAATGAGCCGTCAAGCAATTGACTGACCAGCGGCCACATCTCTGGGATGAGGAATGGAGCGCCCATGCCGTCCACGAAACTGGCGTGGTACTCCACCTCTACCGGCTGACCAGCAGCCAGAGAGGGAGCCAGGGGTGCGGCTGTGTCTACCTCAACGGCGTACACCTTCACCTCGGATTTCAAGGGACGCAATGCTGAAGCGATTCCGCAACTCAACCCGCCTCCACCGTATGGGACAACCACCACGTCCACATCTGGCAACTGCTCGAAGATCTCCAAGCCGATTGTCCCGTGGCCGGCGATCACGGCCCTGTTGGTCACAGGATGGATGAAGAACCCCTCCATGCCCTCGTAGCCATAGTCACGTAGAATCTGGAACCAGTCGGCCACGGGCACCTTGACAATCTTGCCCCCCAGTCGCCTGATGGCGGCCAGTTTCGTTTCTGGAGCGTGATCGGGCGCCACGATGGTGCACTCCAGTCCCATCTCACGAGCGTACCACGCAACACCTTGCGCCATATTGCCAGCGCTGGCAGTCCACACACCCTGCTCAAGTTCTCTACTGTCGGCAAGTTGCAGGACATTGCCGGCTCCACGCAGTTTGAAGGAGCCGATGGGCTGAAGGTTCTCCAATTTCAAGTAGATCTCCGCCGGCGCGTGATCAACGTTGAGACGGAGAAGCGGGCTATGAGTGCCGACTCCAGCCAGCCGCTCATGGGCGGCGCGAATCTCATCCAGTGGTATCGGTTTGAGCTGTTGCATAGCAAGCACCTCCGGGATCAGTCGAGTCAACCACGTGCACTCAGGCAATGAATCCGCAGTACAGGTCCTGCACTTCCTCCTGTCTGCCAGTCTTGCCATCTCTCATGCACAACAACCCTCGCTCTGGCACAATCCTAGTCACCGAACACGGTGGAGCACGCGTCACCCCTCAGATCCAACCCATTGGCTCCACACCGTCAAGCTGAGGCGTCAGAACTGGAATTCGACGCCCAGCCCCATTTCCTGGGCCGTCCGATAGGTGTGCAATGCCGCCACGGCATCTTGGAATGCCAGACCAACGCTCTTGAACAGAGTTATCTGATCGTCGCTTTCACGGCCAGGCAACTTGCCGCTGATCACATCTGCCAGCCCGCCGTAGATGTCTGACTCCTTCAGAGCGCCTTCTTCCATTGGAATAAGGAGATCTCCCGCTTCAACCAGGCACGCTTCCACGGAATCGCAGACTATTCTCGATCGTACCATCGTCCTTGTGTCCATCTCTCTCACTGCCGGGGCGTGACTGCCAACATTGTTGATGTGAGTGCCGGGGCTTAGATCGTCTCCATCGAAGATTGGGCTAGGCGAAGTCGTAGCCGTCACCACGATGTCCGCTCCCACGAGAGCATCCTTGGCCGAATCTACGACGAAGATGTTGTCCGGTATCGAGCCACGACCAGCCATTTCGCTGGCAAACGTCCCCGCTCGATCCCGGTCGAGGTCAAACACCCTGACCTCGTCGATCTTCCTGACTGCGCACATCGCTTCCAGTTGCGTCCCGCCTTGGACTCCCGCTCCGAAGATCGCCACGACGTGAGCATCATCCCTGGCCAGGCATTTTGTGGCCACGCCGGAAGCAGCCCCGGTGCGGACGGCGGTCAGGTAGCCGGCATCCATGATTGACAGAGGGGCGCCCGTCTCTTGATCCAGCAGCGTGACCGTGCCAAGAATGGTGGGCAGGCCCTTCTTGGGGTTGTCCTTGAATGCCGTAACCGTCTTGATCGCGAGAGCTCCCATTCCGCCAACAAGGGCAGGCATGAAGCCGGCAAAGCCGCTATGCTCCGGAACAAGAATCACTGGTCTCTGGGGCATGTCCACGCGTCCCTCACCGAACTCGACAAAGCCTTGCTCCACGAGTCCGATCGCGTCTTCCATACTCAATGCCCGCTGTACATCCGCACCACTCAGTAATAGTGTCATCAGATCTCCTTCCAGATCTCTCGTGCGTGTCTACAACACCCGTAACTTCGGGTCGAGAAGTTCCCGCAACCCACTCTCCACGGATGTCAGACCATCAGTTCTCCGCTGTTGATGTCTATCGTAGCTCCTGTGCGCGCATCGAGGATGCAATACAAGCGCCTGGCTTGGGTTCCATGCACCAAGCACATGTTAGCATAGCATTCCCGGACGGTCAATCCCTCACCTTGACCATCATTTCGATCTCGATGCACGTGTTCATCGGTAGTTCGCTCACGCCAACGACTGACCGGGCGTGCCGGCCTCGCTCCCCTAAGACCTCCCCCAGTAGCTCCGACGCGCCGTTCAGCACCTGTGGCTGGCTGCTGAAGCCAGGTGCGCTGGCGATGAAGCCCACGACCTTCACTACGCGCTCAATCCTGTCCAGGTCCCCGATGTGCTGCTTGATCACACTCAGCAGATTCAGCATAGTGCATCTGGCTGCTTCTTGGCCTTCTTCGACGGTAAGGTCGCCCCCCAGCTTCCCTACGTATTTGAGTTCTCCACCCACGAAGCAGCTCGAGCCCGATGTGTGGAGCATGCCGTCCACTTCCACCGCGGTCACGTACATACCCTTCGGAGTTGGTGGCTCAGGCAAAATGTAGCCTAGCTCGCGCAGTTTCTCTTCTACTAGCATCTCAAACCCCCTGTGTTTCTTCATAGCCCGCAGACCTATGCCGCGATCACTCATTCTTGGACTTCGCATCACCTCAGTCTACTGCCTTCCAAGTACCGACTCCAGCACCGAAAGGAGATAGTCGATCTCCTCCTCTGTATTGAAGAAGTGTGGCGAGAATCGAAGTTCGTTCCCCGGGTTGATCGAGGCAACGATGCCGTGGTCGTTCAGAACCTGCTCTACCTTCTCCTCGTCATCAACCGCACAGCTCACGATTCCACTCCGTGGCCCAGCGGGGGTGAGCATCCTGAAACCTAGGTCGTTCAATCCTCTCCAGGTCTTCGCACTAAGCCGCAGCACCTGTTCTTCTATCCTGTCCATCCCAATGCTATTGATGTACCCCAAAGCAGCCCTCAACTCGTATGAGCCCTGGAAGTGAACAGTCGCGGTTTCGAACTTCCTGGCACTCCTGTGGAACTCCCGCGGATAGAGATGTGCGTCGTCCGCCCACGTCGTCACCTGGAGGAATCCCCCAAAGAGCGGGTCAAGTTGAGGCAGCAGTTCTTCCTTGACATAGAAGAAGGCCAACCCCATGGGACCAAGCAGCCACTTGTAGGTACCAGAGGCGAGGAAATCAATTCCGTGTCTCTTGACATCCACTTGAATGGCCCCCACAGCCTGGATGCCATCCACGTGCAGATAGGCACCGTGGGCATGGGCGAGGTCAGCCAAACCCTTGACGTCGTACACGTAACCGTTGCGGTGGGAGACGTAGCTTATGCTGATGACCTTGGTCCTGCTATCCACAGCTCGCTCGAAATCGGCAAGCGTGACCGCGCCATCCGTGTTCTTCACAACTCGGTTCTCGACGCCTCTGCTCCTCTCCAGGTTGAGCCACACCACCGCATTTGACGGGAAGCTCAAATCATCCCACACCACGTTATCCCCTGGCTCCAGGTCAAGCGAGGTGGCGACGATGTTAGTCCCTTCGGTCGTGTTGCTGGTGATGGCAATCTCGCTGGGCTTGGCATTTATGAGTTCTGCAATTGTCGCCCGCACCTCATCGAGCACTTCTAGCCAGTCCCTCACACGCCCTGCGACACCTCGACTGCGCCTCTCGAGGAAATCCTTACCCGCCTCCACCACAGGTAGCGGATATGGACCATCGTAGGCGGTGTCCAGGTAGGTTAGTTCGCTCGTCACTGGGAAATTGGAACGTACCGTCGAATTCACAAGGCCTCCTGACTGATTCTCCCAAATTGCATCAGTGTCGCACCCCATTCACGGCTCTCGCCACAGCCTAACAGTCTAGCACCTGTCCAATATTGTGTCAACCCATGCTTGCCAATGTGCCTGGTGAGGATATGCAAGAAAGCCAGCAGCGACACTGCAAATCCCACCCTCCGCTGGATCTGTAATCCAGTGGCAGCCCAGCCTCCAGAAGCGTTTTTCAACACCCTCCCCGTGCGCTTTGACTTCTGGGCCGAGCTGTGCTAGAATACAATGGCTGGGGACCGCAATGTCGGCCCTGAGCTCAGTTCATTTACATCCAATGCTCGCAGTCGCTTGGATCTTCAGGACCGAGACGGCATTTGAGCCAAGAAGACGACTAGACACAGGTCGTTTTGGACGTCGAAGCCTCTCTGGTTGCTCCTGAGAGGCTTTTTGTATTGCTCGCAACTGTCGGACACAACATGTCGTGATGATCAGAATAGAGAACCTGCACCACGCCTATGACATTGGCCAGCCCAACGCGGTGGTGGCCCTACGGGGCATTGACCTGCTGATCAGAGAAGGCGAATACGTCGTCATCATCGGCCGAAACGGCTCAGGGAAGTCCACCCTGGCCAGGCACCTCAACGCCCTGCTGTTGCCCACCGAGGGCGATGTGTGGATCAACGACATCAACACGAAGGATGCCCGACACCTGAGAGAGATTCGCCACACAGTGGGCATGGTCTTTCAGGTGCCCGACAACCAATTGGTCGCTACGGTGGTTGAGGAGGACGTTGCCTTCGGGCCGGAGAACATGGGGCTGCCCCACGCAGAGTTGAGGGAGCGAGTGGACGAGGCGTTGCGCCTGGTGGGTATGACCCCTTATCGTACGAGGCCCCCACACATGCTGTCCGCAGGCCAGAAGCAGCGGGTAGCCATTGCAGGTATCATGGCTATGCAACCCAGGTGTCTGGTCCTCGACGAGGCTACGGCCATGTTGGACCCTCGGGGACGACGGGAGGTGCTGGATACCGTACGAGAACTTCATGGAAACGGCATCACCGTTCTGACCATCACCCACTTCATGTCTGAAGCAGTGGAGGGCAATAGGGTCATCGTCATGGATCAGGGACGCATCGCCATGGATGGCCCTCCCCGGGAGATTTTCAGCCAGACAGAGAAGCTGCGAGACCTCGGATTAGACGTCCCCCCTCTGACTCAACTGGCCCAGCGACTGCACCGGCGCCACGCAGCCTTCTCAGGCTCCTTGCTCACCGTGGACGAGATAGTGGAGGAGCTGTGTCGCCTTCCCCAACCGGTCGAGGTAGTCGCATGAGAACCATAGTGAAGGTGCAAGACCTCCACCATACCTACCTCCCAGGCACCCCCTTCGAAGCGATTTCCCTGCGAGGAGTGGACGTGGATGTTGTCGAGGGCCAGATTGTGGCCCTCATCGGCCCCACGGGCTCGGGCAAGTCCACATTGATTCAGCATTTCAACGCCTTGATAAGGCCGCAAAGGGGCAAGGTCATCATTGACGGCCACGATCTGAGCAACGGAAATCTGGACGTGAAAGCCCTCCGCCGCGACGTGGGTATGGTGTTCCAGACCCCCGAGCAGCAGTTGTTCGAGCAGTACGTGGGCGACGACATCGCCTTTGGCCCCCGCAACTTCGGGTTTGACGGCACGGAGGTGCGGCGGCGGGTCAGAAAGGCCATGGAAATGGTAGGCTTGGGCTTCGAGGAGTTCAAGGATCGCCTCACCTTCTCCCTCAGCGGGGGCGAGATGCGCAAGGTGGCTATCGCGGGAGTGCTGGCCCTGGAACCAAAGATCCTGATCTTCGACGAGCCAACCTGTGGATTGGACCCGGGCACTTCCAGAGAGTTCCTCTGCAGGATAAGGGAACTTCACGACAACCAGGGAGTCACCATCATCCTCGTCTCTCACAACATGGAAGACGTGGCCCAACTGGCGGACAGGATCTACGTGCTCGTGGACGGAGAGACCGTGCTGGACGGAACTCCCCGGCAGATATTCTCCCAGCCCCAATCGCTGAGAGGCTATGACCTGGATGTCCCTCAAGCAACCCAGGTGATGCACGGCCTGCGCAGCCGCGGGAGGGAAGTGAGGAGCGACATATTGACCGTATGCGAAGCCGAGGAGGAGATCTGTCGGTGTTTCGGCTTCGCTGAGGGAGGAGGCACAGGGGTGACATGAGCGAGATCAGCGCTTTCCGTCACGTCACCATCGGCCAGTACTTGCCTTACGGTTCTCTGGTCCACCGCTTCGACCCACGCGCCAAGCTCGTCATGTTTACCCTGCTGGTCGCCACGGTGACCTTTGCCGACTCCTACACCGCGAGCCTTCTCTTACTCGCAGTCCTCTTGGGCATCACCCATCTGTCTCGCGTGCCACTGCGATATGCGTTGCAAGGGCTGCGCCCCGCACTGCCCTGGATCGCCATCTTCGCCACGTTGCAGCTCCTCTTCTACAAAGGCCAGGCTGGAGGACAGGAGTGTCAGATCCTCTGGAGTTGGGGGTTCATAGACATCACCACTTGCAGCGTGAGGCTGGTAGCCTTGATGGTTCCTCGCTTGTTGGAGTTCATGATCCTCATCAGCCTCCTGACCTTGACCACCAGCACCACCGAGCTGACTCACGGCCTCGAGAGGCTGCTGAGCCCCCTCAAGCGGCTGAGATTCCCTGCCCACGAGCTGGCACTGGTGTTCACCATCGCCCTGCGCTTTGCGCCAACCTTCGCCCAAGAACTGGAGAAGATCATGAAGGCTCAGGCTTCACGAGGGGCGGACTTCGGCGAGCAGGGTAGGCTGGGCTTTGTGCGGAGAACGCGCAACACGTTGCCTCTGATGGTGCCGCTATTTATCAGCGCCTTGCGACGGGCCGAGGACTTGAGCCTGGCCATGGAGGCTCGAGGCTACATGGGCGGCAGCGGACGGACGAGTTTCGTTCAGTTGAAGGCCGCTCCTCAGGACTACGTAGCCGTCGTCTTGGTCTGTTGCTTCTGCGCCTTCATTCTGCTCTACAATTTCGCAACCTTTGATGAACTAGTTATGGGCACCCTCGGCAATCTCACGAGGGTCGCCTTTTCTTCTGTCGGACACTAATCACGAGGACGTTTTCAAGAAAGGAGAATCAAGTGGAAAGTAGTGGGACGCGCAGCGTGGTGCGCAAAATCGTCGTCGCCGGCGTGCTGGGAGCGATCATCGCTCTGCTCGGGTATCTCGGGCCTGCTGGTCCGGGGTTCATTCCCGTGCCTACACCAGCGCAGCATGCCACCACCCTCCACGTGCCGGTCATCATCGGGGCCATCTTGGAGGGTCCCATTGTGGGGCTGGTGCTGGGACTGATGTTCGGCATCTTTAGCTGGATTCAGGCCGGCATGCTCGGGGTCGTGATGTTCCAGGACCCCCTGGTCGCCATCCTGCCTCGCCTCTTCATAGGCGTCACCGCCTGGGCCGCGTACGCGGCCTTCAAGAGGACCGGCAAAAACGCAGCCTTGGCCCTGGCTGGATGCCTGGTGGTGATTTGCGGCGTCTTCGTCTACTGGGTGATCGGTGTCAACATGCTCCTGGGAGGGGTGATCGGGGTGGCACTGCTGGGTCTCATCGCCGGGTTCGTCTACCTGGCGCTCAAGGAGAACACGGAATTGCAGGCACTGATACTCGCGGCGGCAGTGGGCACACTGACCAACACCATCTTGGTGCTGACCATGCTGGTGGTACGCGGCTATCTGCCACCCGAGGCTGCCCTGATCGCCGGCGTCACCAACGGTATCCCAGAGGTAATCGTGGCCTGCATCATCGTGGTGGCGGTAGTGGGCGCCTGGAAGGGAGTCGAAACCAGCAGAGCCGGGTCCACTGTCTGACAAGCGGGAGCCTACACCGCCCTCACAAAACCAGCTTGAGGAACACAAAAGCCAGCAGCGGCAGAGCCATAATCCCGGCCAGTTGTAGGAGCGTAATGACGTGGTCGCGGGAAATCCTTAGACCACACCGCGGCATCCCGCTCAGGGGGGCGAAGAAGCAAGCCAGAGTGGCCGCCACGTAGATTGCTATCTTCACATAGTAGTCGGGTGTGATGGCGCCCGCACGCTGGGGCAGCTCTATGCCCTCTACGCTCAAGCGTAGCCCAATGAGCGCCAGCAGGAAGGCGCACTTCAGCCCGTAGCGTGACACTGCCTCAAGGGCCGCTGCGGTCGAGGGCCTTCCCAACAACTGCCTCCACTCGAGGGTCGCGATGGCCTGCCTCCAGGCCATCATGCTCATCATGTAGAAGGCGACTGCCAAGCTCGCCTCCCGACCAGCGATAGTCAACCAGTTCTGGACCATCCACCATGAGCCATAGCTGGCGACCATCTTGGGCACATCGAAGAGGAGCACCGCCAGAGCAAAGAGCAGAGATACACACGTCCAGATGCGCTGGCGATATCCCGCTCCCACCTCACAGGATCGATCCCCGGAGAGGATAGCTGCGTAGACCCCAGCTACAGCACCAGGCTGCCATAGGTAGAAAGCGCAGACCGCGGGGAACACCAGAAGCAGCAGTAACTGAGCGTGCCAGTCGTCCAGGCTTCCCAGGTATCCTCCGCTGCTCCGTAGGCCGCTGAAGAGGGCGGGCAAGACGACAATGTAGATCAGGCCCCAAGACAAGGCCGCGAAGGCCACGGTGTGCCCTCTCAGGCCCAAGGTCTCGATCAAGAATCGGGCCAAAGGATCGGCCTGATAGACCATTCTGGCCCGAAATTGGCACAGCTCAGCTCCCTCTCCCTTGCCCTCTTTGCTCATTGGCGATGCCGAGTTCTCACAGACGCTTGGTCTACTGCAACAGCCACAGGCTGGCGGCCATGACTGCCATGCCCACAACGACTCCGAGTATGGAGAGGTGTTCCTGACCAAAGGATCGGGCCACCGGGACCAACTCGTCCAAGGCGATGAAGACCATGATGCCAGCCACGACTGACAGCATCAACCCCAAGACCGTGGGGTTCAAGAAAGGCAGTAGAAAGAGGGCGGCGACGACCGCACCTACGGGCTCGGCCACGCCTGAGAGGAAGGACCACAGGAAGGCCTTACTCCGGCTGCCGGTGGCGGCATAGACCGGAGCAGATACCGCCAGACCCTCCGGTATGTTATGGATGGCGATGGCCACGGCAATGGCGACGCCCAAGCGGACATCCTGCAAGGTGCCTGCAAAGGTGGCCATGCCCTCGGGGAAATTGTGAATACCTATCCCCAGAGCCACGAGAAGGCCGGTCTTGAGGAGGGCATCCTGCTCACGCCCTTCAGCGCGGTGGTGTTCAGCCAAGTACTCGTGAGGGATCATGAAGTCTATCAGGAACATGGCGAGCATTCCCCCGAAGAAGCCGATGTGCGCCAGACCGAACCCCACCGCTTCGATGCCGCCTGCCAGCAGTTCCACGAAAGATACCAGTATCATCACCCCGCCGGAGAAGCCCAAGGTCAACGCCATGAAGCGTCGCCCGGGCTCCTTCACAAAGATGCCCATCAGACTCCCAATGGTGGTGGACAGCCCGGCTAATGTGGTGAGCACCAGTGCAATGGCCACGTCTCCCGGCACGAGTTACCTCCTGAGTCACTTGAGGTAGAACCATTCCGCAGAAGTCATTAATACACAAACCTACCGTCTGTCAGACGAAGGGCTCCACGCACGAAGTACGCGCTCCTGTTCACAAACCAGCACAGCGATTGGCAACACGAGTCTACGCCATTTCACATCTGTGTGCCACTGCTGTGCAACGTTTCCCAATGCGTCCATGCTCCTGAACTTGACAGATTCCCGGAGTTCTTGTATAATGAGTAATGATTACTACTTACGAATTGTTTGTCCTTCATGGAGACAGAGGACGATTCTGAGTGTTGCTGGAGAACTGGCCGACTGGGAACGGAAGAAGCCGGTGTTGGCGAGAGGGGACTAGCCACACTGTACGTCGGTCATTTATGACCGGACCGCTCGAGAGTACAAGACGCCTGAGATGGGCCGAGCAGCTACTGAGCGGACGCCCCATTGAGGCTCAAGCCGAAGGCTTTGTGACGAAGCCCTTGGTAAGGTCTGACGTTCCAGGCTGAAGGGGGGTGATGCCCAGGGAATGATCTAGAGAGCACCAAGAGTGTGACATGACAATACAGAAACAAACAAAAGAGAGGAGATTGTAACATGGCGAAAGTTGCTCGAGAAATGGTAGAAAACGCAGGCGTTGACGTAGACCAATTGCTGGAGCTATTGGTCAATAACGCGTCCGCAGAACTGACTACCTACTATTACTATACGATCCTGCGCGTGAACCTGATCGGGCTCGAGGGAGAAGGGATCAAAGAGATCGCAGAGGCCGCCCGTATAGAAGACCGCAATCACTTTGAGGCACTGATTCCTCGAATCTACGAGCTGGGCGGCGAACTGCCGCAAGACATGAAAGCCTTGCATGACATGTCCGCGTGCCCTCCCGCTGAGCTGCCGAAGGACCCCACGGACATCAAAGCGATGTTGACGGTGCTGGTGGAAGCCGAGAGGTGCGCGGTGCGGGGATACACCCAAGTCTGCAACATGACCGCCGGGAAGGATCACCGCACCTACGATCTGGCTTTGGCGATCCTCAACGAGGAAATCCAGCACGAGTCGTGGTTCTCCGAATTCCTAGGCGAGGGCCCATCTGGCCACTTCCTCCGTCGTGGCCAGATGTCCCCGTTCGTGTCCAAGTTCCTACAATAGGTTCGCAGCCGCCGAGGGGGAGGCCTCGGCTTGCCCTGGTCACCCCCTTCGCCTGTTGCCAGCAATTTGACTGACATTCACTGCGATGAGGGAATTCACCCGGAAGGAACTTGCGGACTGCGACGGCAAAGACGGAGCGCGAGCTCTCATAGCCTGGAACGGGAGGGTCTACGACGTCTCCGCCAGCTACCATTGGCGGAGTGGGAAACACCACGCCTTGCACCGTGCTGGCGCGGATTTGACCGATGCCCTTGAGCAGGCGCCACACGGTGTCGATCTCCTTGAACGGGTCCCCATGGTAGGAACGCTACAAGAGGACTAACCAGAACGCCGTCGCCCTCTCTTCCTTGCTCCTAGGCGATACCAGGCTGTGATGAAGACGTAGCCTACCACAGCAAGCCAGCGCAACGGTGTTGAGGGGAACCCCTGGCTTCCCCAGGCTAGAGTGTGGCTCGGCCGCAGCACCTGTTAGAGCGCCCTTTGTGTCGCGCCCCTGCCGACTCTTGCGTCCAACACGCGACTATCATATACTGCGCTTGGAGCGTACCCAGAAGCAGCCATGAAGGACATGTACGACGTAATAGTGGTAGGTGCGGGACATGCGGGATGCGAGGCCGCACTGGCATCTGCGCGCATAGGGTGTCGCACACTTCTCTTGACCATCAGCCTCGACCACATCGCCGAGATGCCCTGCAATCCCAGCGTTGGAGGCCCTGCCAAAGGCCACCTTACCCGCGAGATCGGAGCGTTGGGTGGGGAGCAGCCACGCAACATCGACCGCACCTTCATTCAGATAAGGCTCCTGAATCAGAGCAAGGGGCCCGCCGTCCAGGCACTGCGCGCCCAAGCGGACAAGCGTCTCTATTCCCTCACCATGAGGCGCACTCTGGAAAGCATCCCCACACTCGATCTGCGAGAGGCTGAGGTGGTGAAGCTCCTGGTGAAAGGTGACACAATCCGAGGAGTGGAGACCAGTGATGGGCTGCGGTATCCAGGCCAGACGGTGGTCCTGACCACAGGCACCTTCCTGAACGGCCGTCTTACACGGGGACCTCGTAGGTGGCCGGGGGGACGCGTCGACGAGGCCCCTGCGGTGGCCCTTTCGCAGTCCCTCGCGGACTTGGGGCTCAGGGTAGAACGGCTCAAGACCGATACGCCACCTCGAGTGGACGCCCGTACCATAGACTTCTCGCAAACCAAGGTGCAGATGGGCAGCGAGGAGCCACTACACTTCAGCTTCTCCTATCCCGAGTCCAGCACAGAGGCCCCCGCCTTCCTCTTGCAAGGTCAAGCGCCCAACCCTGCTTATCCCCTGCCCTCGCAGACCGAATGGCGTCCTCAGCTACCCTGTTACCTGGTCTACACCAACCAGGAGACCCACAGGGTCATACTGGACAGCCTCCACCGGGCACCGCTCTACGACGGAACCATCAAGGCCGAGGGCCCACGCTACTGTCCCAGCATTGAGATCAAGGTGCCCAGCTTCCCAGACAAGGAATCCCACCAACTGTTCCTGGAACCGGAAGGATGGCACACCAACCAGGTGTACGTACAGGGAGCTTATACCAGTCTTCCCGAAGACGTGCAGTTAGCGATGCTGCGCACCATCCCTGCCCTGCGAAACGTGGAGGTCATCCGTTACGGATATGCAGTAGAGTACGACTACGTACCGTCCTCACAGATCAGCGCCTCTCTGGAGACGAAGCTGATCGAAGGACTCTTCCACGCCGGACAGATCAACGGCACCTCAGGCTATGAGGAGGCGGCGGCACAAGGCATAGTGGCAGGCCTCAACGCCGCGCGCAAGGCACAGCGTGAGCCACCCATTATCCTGCGCCGTGACCAAGCATACATCGGCGTTCTCATAGATGATCTCATCACCAAGGAGATCGACGAACCATATCGTATCATGACCTCCAGGGCCGAATACCGGCTACTGCTCCGACAGGACAATGCCGACCTGCGCCTCTCGCCCTTAGGCTACCAGGTAGGCCTACTGGATCGACCTCGATACGAGGGGGTAGAGAGAAAGCGGAAGGCGATTGAGGAAGAGCTGGCCCGTCTCAGCAAGACCTGGCTGCGCCCCACGGCGGAAACCAATGAGTGTCTTGCAGACTGGGGTCTGCCCCCCCTGAACGACGGTGTGAACACGCTTCAATTCCTGCGTCGCCCCGAGGTGACCTACGCCATGCTGGAAGTCCTATGTCCTAACTCGCAGCGCTTGGCGCCCGATGCCGCCCACCAGGTGGCCACGGAAGCCAAGTATGCAGGCTACATCGAGAAGCAGCGACGGGAGGTGGAGCGGCTGCGCCGTCTGGAGGAGCGTCATATCCCCGTGTCCTTTGAGTACGATACCATTGCGGGCATGCGCAAGGAGGCGCAGGAGAAGCTGAAGCGCATCCGGCCTGCGACCGTGGGACAGGCCTCCCGGATCAGCGGCGTGAACCCTGCCGACCTCTCCGTCCTGCTGGTTTACCTGGAAAGGGCGAGGAAAAGGTAGCAAGTTCGTAGTGAGGGCTTCAGCCCTTGAGATGCGCTGAAGCCCTTCGATACGGCCAGCGGCCCACTCAGGACAAGCCCACTCCAAGAACGGCCTTAGTCGCTGACGCCCAAAAGAAGCTCTGTGAGGAAATCCCTCGCAGTGGTCAGCCTGATCTCCGCGAACGTGACAAGCTCCAAGAGATCCTGGTCGCCGCTGACAACGAATTGTGCACCCCCTACAAGCGCGCACGAAAGGAACTTGTCATCCGTTGGGTCTCGGGACACCCTACTGACTTGCGGAAGCGCAGGCACAACAGTGCCTTGGCTCCCCAAGAGGGTGAGGTATGCGTAGATGTCATCGTCGCCTAGCTCATACTTGCGCTGAATACGAGTGTAGTGCAGAACCCGGTCAAGCTCATGCAAAAGGGGCAAGCTCGTCACCAACTCGAACTTGCCCTCCTGCCAGGCCCGAAGAATCTGTCGTGGCGCCCCGTGTCTGTTAATCAGGGCACTGACCAAGATGTTCGTGTCCAGTACAACACGAATCACTCATCACTCCGTCGCACGGCCTCAACTGCTTCAGCAATATCGCGCTCGATTTCCTCCGGATCGAAGTCGTATCGCGAAGCAACCTCCGCAACCTTCTCAAACAGAGCTTCAGTTGCCTTCTTGCCTGTACTCCTTGAGGCCAAGAACAGAGCAACATTGCTTTTCGGTATGCGATATTGCCGGCCGACCCGAGCCGCGATGAGCTCCCCGCTTCGAATGAAGCGATAGACGGTCTTGCGGCTCACGGACAACAACTCCGCGACTTGTTCAGGTGTCAGAACCTCGATCACTGACACAGACATCGCATTGTCCTCCTTCGTCCTCTCGTGTCTGCTTGTGTCCTCTCCCTTCCTCTATTATATCAAGTATCTGGAAGAAAAGCAATGGCGCTGAACAGACGCAGTAGAATTCCCCCGCTCAAGCCAATGAGTCCCTCCGGGACTTCTCGTGTTGAGCCAGGAAACTCATCTCCTCGCGATCCTCAAGCTCCCTCCGCCCCGCCTCCAGACCCGTCGCCAACTCCATCGGCCGCCGCGCCGCATCGAACACTACCCGGCCCCTCCCGGCAGAGCGTCCGTTTCGCATGTCTGCCTCTGTAGGATCGAGCTTCCAACCCGACCCTACCTCGAGGCATCCCCAACCCATAGTGGGCACACCGTAGGGGCGGGTTTGAAACCCGCCCCTACGCCGATCTCTGGGGAACTCTACGCATAATGGCTGCCAGAGACCGCCTTCCGCTCAGGGTCCCGCCCCCCCCAAAAAAAACCCTCCGCGGCAGCCAGAGCGCCACGCCCAGCAGATGCCCCCGGCCCTTGCTTAGCGTGAGCCGGGGAGTGAATCTCTTGGCGGCGCCGTCAGGACTAGCGGATCGAGCGAAGGTCCAAGGTGGAGGAACCTGCACACTGAGATTGAGGCAGCCATAGAGAGAGGCCGATGCGAAACGTTCAAGACAACAAAGAGGGTGAGGGCACTCTGGTGTCCTCACCCTCACAGTCTGCTCGCACTAGACGATGCATCGCTGTAGCACCGTTAGGCTTCAGCCGGAGCTTCCTCCTTGCCCTTCCTAATGCGTACCCACGCCAGGAGCCAGATGGCCCCCAGCCCAAACACGGTCACCACAAAGCTGAAGAGACTACCCAGGACGGGGATGCTCCTCAGCAGCACGAAGATAGCCAATCCTATCAACAAGGGTATGATGCCCATCGCCTTGTCCACCCACGCCGAAGCGGTACGCTTCAAGATCAGCCACCCGACTAGATAGGCGAAGGCCACCTTGGTGATGTAGATGGCGATGATCGAGAACCCCACAACCAGAGCGCCCTCCGCCACCATGAAGATGCCGGTTATTGGGAATACCAAGCCGCCCAAGGTCAGCAGTCCAAGGATGACGTCTAGAATGATCATCACCAGAAACAGCAATGGCACGGCGACGAAGAAGGCCAGAAGCACCGCCACGCCCCAGCCCAGGCTGTGCACTGGCTTCTCCTTCCAGTGACGAACTACTTCCTTCAACCACTTGGGTACCAGCCAGAGGAGCAACACGCCGATGATGAGCAGGGTTACGAAGGTCCGCACTGCGCCGACGACCCAGCTAACGAACCAGGTCACGATAGCGGCGAGGGTGAGTGCACCGGTGGGAATCGGGGGCACTTCCACCTCTGGCGCCTCCACCTCCTCCGGAACCGGCGTCTGGTAGACGATGGCTCCACCCACCACATCGCCAGGGATCTGCGCCGTGACGGAGCTCGTATAGGCCAACTCACCGTCTATCTGGGCCCCCTCCTTGATGCTCAGCCCCGGACCCATCATCCCAGCCGGCATGTACGGGTTCCACATGGTCATGAAGAAGCTCCACTGTTCGAACTCTGGATCCGCTTCCCCGACCTCGGCCTGGACATCACCCACAATGTGCCCGGAGATCTCGAGTCCGGCAACGCCCGCCTGAACGTTTCCAGCAATGTCTCCACCAAGCCGAGCCTGATACCCTACGACGTACACATCACCCGCTATTCTACTTTCTGGCTCTGCGGAGAAGCCGAAGCCAGCAGCGAACAGATCATCGCCCACCTGGGCGCCTGACCCCAAACGGAGATCGCTACCAGCGAAGCGCACGTCATCGGCCACCGTGCCGTTGATGTGAACTCTGCCTCCAGCAGCCCACAAGTCTCCCTCCACAAGACCGTTGACGGTGATCTCGCCCCCCAAGGCGATCAGATCGCCATGGATTGTGGAGTTGACGGTGATTGAACCTCCCATGAGGTACAGGTCATCGTCCACATCCTGGTCAATAACTATCACATCCTTGGTCCTGATGTCACCGGCCAGCACAGGCGCCGACACCAGCAAGGAGATCAGAACCACCAGTCCGATGGCGACCAGCGATCTCTTAACGTAACGTTTCCTCATTTGTCTCCTCCTTCGATACTGTCTCTGTCCTCTTCAGTACTCGTCTCTTCTTACGCCCCAGATCTCACCATCTGCTCACTACCACACTGGCCAAACCAGCGATGAAGTGGCGGCTGGAATTCCGTCGTCAACGGTCGCTCCAGTGTATCATCAGCGTGCGGCTTGTGCAAGAGCACGCAGGGATGGACAGAACGGCGAAGGCCCGAACAGGCGCTACGGAGCAATCACACCGACTGTCCCTAGAGGGAAGCTCTCCTCCCATTCGCCAAGTGAGGACCAGAAAGGCACAGTCTCCCTCAGTCCCGTCGGTAGGATCCTCTGCAGGGTCAGGGTGAGTTCGTAGCTGCCCGGCGCTGCATCAGGCGGAATCTGAAGACGGTACACGTCTCGCACCAACTCCTCCCTTCCCCATAGAGTGCTAGGGTAGCTGAGGTCGAGACAGCCGCCCCGCTCTGTGGCCTGCACCCTACCCTCCTCGTCCCTCAATTCCACGACCGCCTCCACCAGAGGCAGGGGTACATCCCAGGCTCGCCACAGAATCTCCACCCCGATCTCATCTCCCAATTCTGACTCCGACGCGTCCAGTTCATACCCCACCAACTGCAACGCGTCGCCGAAGTTCGCCCACGGCTCGTGGGCCATCCGCGGCGGACGTGGCGGAACAAGAGCCCTATCCACCACCGTCGTGCCTATGGTCCCCTCGCCATCCTGGCCAGCCATGCCCTCCCCTGAGTCACTGTCCCGCATCTCTATGACCAGATCGTAGGCCAGTGGTGGCGTGCCTACCGGAATCTCCGTGCTAAGAGTCTGAGACACGATCTCCCCCACATACCATTCCGTGGTCCGTGGCGAGGGTGGCGCAATGACGTGGGCGAAACCCGTCCCATCGCTGGTCCTCAGACGCAGGTGGGTCTCATACTCTCTCTCCATCTCCCGCTCGGCCTGCCAGAACAGAGTCAAGGCCAGATCATCCCCCGAGCGCACACCCTCGGGGCCTTCGTAGCCCAACAAGGTGATCTGTCCCCCAAAGGTGAGGTCCACGGGATGGTATGACGGCTCAGATCCATATTCCGGCCCGGGGTCTGTCGCATAGCACTGGACCCGCATGTAGCTCTCCCCGGCGAACTCCACGTCGCCAATCATGCGTCCATGCTCGTCCAGCCAATCGCGGATGAAGCCTTGAGGGTCGGCCACCGTGTCATAGATGCGGTACACCCATACCCGTGGATGGTGAGCAAAGACCCGCTCCAAAGCCTGCACCGTCTCCTCCTGGGTGGTGGCGTAGAAATCGGAGGCGGGATCCCCCCAACCCAAGCCTTTGTCCCCGCCGATGACCCCTGTCTGCAACAAGACGATCCCCTCCGGGACTTCGCGCCCGGGCTCGTAATCCACTAGACGTCCACGCCACGCGATGTCCGCTCCGTAGTAGTAGAGAAAGGGCGGATAAGCATACCCGGCGTTGATGAGGACAGCGTCGCCGGGACCGATCCGCTCTTCGGCATAACTTACTGCGCCTCTGTGATCGTCAGAGGCATGTGCAGGAGTGAAATGGAAGTTGTAGATCGAGTATCCACAGGCGACGGTCAGAATAGAGAGAGCGATGGGCAGGGAAAAGCGCCACCTGGCCCTCAGGCTGACGAGACCCAGCGCCAGGACCAAGTAGAAAGGCGGCGAATAGGCGAACACGTATCGCGCATGGAAGAGTGGGGTTCCCAACGAAAGGAGATACATCATCAACAGAGGCACGAAGGTGTATCCGCCGAGCAGGGCGGTGCCCACCCTACCTCGACCCCCTCCTGACGGGCTCAGCAAGCCCAAGAGGTAGATGGCGAACAAGAAAGACAGGAGAGGCCAGACCAGCACACTCCAGGGGTCCACTGACTGCCCCAGCGCCAGCGCCGTCCACGACTCCACCAGCACCGTCCCCAGCCCGACCAAGCCCCGCCAGGGCGGAACCGGCGGGTCCAGCATCTGACGGAGTGCTATCGGCAGCCAGGGCAGGCACAGCGCCAACACGGCAGCCTGGGCCAGGAGCCAGCGGGCCAGAGACAAGGGCGCGTTCCTGTTGCTGACGTTGTTACACAGCCACCATCCGACAACAAAGAAGTTCTCGAAAAGCAGCAGAAAGGCGAAATAGTACAACGTATGCAGGCCTGCGGCCGCAGACAAGATGTAGCCTATCCAGAATCCCAACCGTGCCTGGTCTCTATCAGAAGAGGTCTCAACCTGTCCCAGCGGTCGTGAAGACGTGAGCCTGGTCATACCAGCCAGCCGCACCAGGCAATAGAGGGAGATCAGGCCCAGGAAGGCTCCCAGGGTGTACATACGTATCTCCTGGGAATACCACAGGTTAAAGGGCGAGATGGCGATCAGGAATGCTGTCAGCAGACCAATCTGCCTATCGTACAGGTCGCTCGCCAAGCGATAGGCAAGAGCGACAATGAGCACGCCGAAGAACAGCGACAGGAACGTCGAGGAGAACTCGCTGGCACCCGCGGCAGCGGTCCAGAAATGCAGCACGTAGTAGTACAGGGGGGGATGGATGTCGCCCGCGGTGTGGAGGGTAAGGCCCCTCAGGTCCTTCGTCGCCAGGTGGATGCTCACCGCCTCATCGTACCAGATGCTCCGGTATCCCAGGCGATAGAGGCGCAGACCAAATGACAGGAGGATCACAAGCACCAGCAGGGCTCTCACTCCATTGGGAGAACTCCACCAAGCCAGCCTACCGCTTATCCTTGCCAATCTGGTGTCTCCTCCGGTGAGCATATCCTCCAGCGAGCGTCGCTGCCCATCACCTTTCGTATCTTAGCATAGCTCCAATTGCACCACCACCTTTCGATCGTCACACCACGTGTGGTATAATGCCCATTGAGGGGACAGCCATCTCCCAAATGACTCGGGGAAAGCATGAGAACACCCTTCTTCATGGCTTCGGTGGTCATCTTGTTTCTGGCCGGACTGATGGCCTGGCTCTATCGAGGCCTGCTCATGAGCCTCATGGTCAGAATCCTGGCCTCTTCCGTGCCCAATGCCGCCAAACGCCATGGGCTGAGGATCCACTTCGGTGCCCATCAGGGAGGCTGGACCAAGTTCGCGCTTCAAGCCAATCTGGGCAAGGTCCTCTCTCAGGTCTTGGATCGCCCGGTGGAAGCGACCGCCTACTCCCGCTTCGGAGGCTTCAACCTCAACCACGTGTACTCCGACTTCATGAACCCGGACTCCCCCTACTACCAGGCCTGGCTGGGAGCCTACGTGGTATTCGATGACGAGCAGAGGCGGGCTTTTGCTTTCGACCAAGCCGGAGGGTTTGTCCCTTGGGAGGTCACAGCCGTCCTCGAGGCCGACCAGCGGCTGGTGTTTGCCAGCACTGGTTGCCCTCACAGGTTTCCCGACGGCAACGCAGTCAGGCTTAGAGGAGAGCTCGCAGCAGATCAGAGAGAGCAGCACGGATTGACGTGGTGGAGAATCACGGGCGAGGCTGATACCTGGTCCGCCTACCACCACGGCACCAACCCAAGGGGCAGCCGTGTCCGTAGCAGGGTTTATGGCGTCGTTCCCGCCTCAGCCACGCACGATGTGGATGACTTTCATCCCCTGCGGTATAAGGGGGAATTCTGGATGCGGTACTTCCCCGAATACGAGGCGACCTGCGCCAAGTTCTACATCTGTCCGTACTACAGTAGCAGAAACGGCACGGAGGTAACCAAGGGCGAGCGCATCGTCGCCGAATGTCGCCAGCTCTTGGAGAGTATCACCTTTGATGCCAAGTGAGAACGATGCCCCCAGCCAAAGGTCTGATACAGGTCTATACGGGCAGTGGGAAAGGCAAGACGACGGCAGCCTTGGGCCAGGCCATGCGTGCCGCAGGTCAGGGGTTGATGGTCTACATCGTGCAGTTCATGAAAGGCTGGCCCTACTACGGCGAGCTTGACACGGTGGGCCAGCACCCCAACATCACCCTCAAGCAGTTCGGTCGCCCTGACTTTGTAAGTAAGGCCAACCCCGAGCCTGTGGACGTCCGCAAGGCTGAGGAGGCACTGGACCATGCCCGGGAGATAGTGATGAGCGGAGAGTACGACCTAGTTATCCTGGACGAGGTGAACGTAGCCCTGGAGTGGAAGTTGATCGCACTGGGCGACGTGCTGTCCCTCATGGCTGGGAAGCCCCCACAGGTAGAATTGATACTGACAGGCCGATATGCAGATCCTGAGGTCATCGCTGGGGCCGACCTGGTCACAGAGATGCGGGAGATAAAGCATCCCTACCAAAAAGGCCTCCTCAGCCGCAGGGGAATAGACTACTGAGGGGAGAGACGGATGTTCGACAAAGAGAAGCTCGAAGGAATCCGTGACAGCTTTAACCGGTGGGAGGAAACCACCCTACAGCAACACCTGGCCCGGCGCCCCGAAAGGAATGACCAGTTCGTGACCTTGTCTGGCGAGGAGATGAAGCGCCTGTACACTCCCTTGGACATCGCAGATTTGGACTATGAGAGAGATTTGGGCATGCCCGGCGAATACCCCTTCACCAGAGGTGTTCATCCCACCATGTACAGGGGGCGGCCGTGGACCGTGCGCATGTTCGCCGGCTACGGTACCGCTGAGGAGACCAACGCTCGCTTCAAGTACCTCTTGGACCACGGAGAGACCGGCCTCTCGGTGGCCTTCGATTACCCCACGCTCTACGGCTACGATTCCGATGCTCCGGAGGCCATTGGCGAATTCGGCAAATGTGGTGTGGCCATCTCCTCGGTCAAGGACATGGAGATCCTCTTCGACGGCATTCCTATGGACAAGGTCACCACCTCCATGACCATCAACGGGCCAGCGGCGATCGTCTGGGCCATGTACATCGGCGCGGCGGAGAAGCAGGGTGTCTCCCAGGAAAAGCTGGGAGGAACGATACAAAACGACATCCTGAAGGAATACATCGCCCAGAAGTCCTACATCTTCCCACCGGAACCGTCTTTGCGTCTTATCGTCGACACCTTCGAGTACGGCTCCCAGTACCTACCGCGCTGGAACACCATCTCCATCAGTGGCTACCACATCCGGGAGGCGGGTTCCACGGCTGTTCAGGAGCTGGCCTTTACCCTGGCCGACGGCTTGGCCTACGTGAAGGCGGCCGTGGAGCGCGGATTGGATGTGGATGAGTTCGCCCCTCGCCTCTCCTTCTTCTTCAACGCCCACAACGACTTCTTTGAGGAGATCGCCAAGTACCGCGCGGCCCGCCGCGTATGGGCGCGGGAGATGCGCGAGCGGTTCAAGGCCAAGAATCCCCGTTCCTGGTGGATGCGCTTTCATACTCAGACGGCGGGTGTCAGTCTCACCGCCCAGCAGCCGCAGAACAACGTGGCTCGGGTGGCTATCCAGGCTCTGGCTGCGGTGCTGGGAGGCACTCAATCCTTGCACACCAACTCCATGGACGAGGCCCTGGCCCTACCCAGTGCGTTGTCGGCACGAGTCGCTCTGCGAACCCAGCAGATCATCGATCATGAAAGCGGGGTCACCAATTCCGTGGACCCATTGGCCGGCAGTTTCCTGGTGGAGAGCCTCACCAACCGCATGGAGGAGGAGACCTACGAGATCTTCGCCAAGATCGCCGAACTCGGCGGGGTAATACCAGCCATCCAAGCAGGGTATTTCCAGCAGGAGATCGCTCAGAGCGCCTATCAGTACCAGCGGGAGATCGACGCTGGACAACGGACTATCGTGGGAGTCAACGCGTACCGATTGGATGAGCCCTTGGCCATTCCTCTGCTGAGGATGGACCCTGAGGGACGCGAACGGCAGCTAAGTCGTCTCAATGGGTTGAGACGCGAGCGGGACCACGAGGAGCTGACAAGGCGGTTGGAGGCCCTGCGCCAGGCAGCAGAAGGCAGTGAGAACCTCATGCCCTACATCCTGGACGCGGTCCGAGCCTACGGTACCCTGGGCGAGATCTGCGGCGTCCTGAGGGAGGTATTCGGCGAGTACCGCGAAGCGGCGATCATCTGATAAGACGTGCTCGCGAACACAAGTATTCGGTGCGTTCGGCACTAGCGCCCTCTGTCAAGTGGAGCTCCCCGCTTGTGCTTCTCAGAGGTTGGTGTCGGGATGTGACGGGCCACGGTCAGCAGTGGCTTGAGCCACACCTCGCCTCAGTTGACTGCCCACAACTACCCCTCAGCGTTCTCAACCTGACTAACTCGGCGTGCGCGGTGAATTGCCAAACCCTATCAGGTGCGCTATGATAGTCACCGTCTGTCCGATGGGCTGTCCCAAAGGACGGGCGCAAGGCGTGCCCACACTCATCACGTACGCCTGGTGCAGTCAGGCGTACGTCTTCCCTCGGTGCCGTCAGCCAAGCTTGACAGTAGCTATTGTTATCTCGACAGAAGGGAGCAAACATCATGAACACCAAGAAGTTCACAATCTTGCATTCCAATGACATGCACGGGGATTTCCTGGCAGAAGTCCAGGGCGCTGAAGGCAAGCTCATCGGCGGGCTCGCACTCCTCTCGGGCTATGTCAACCGGGTTCGCAGAGAGGAGGAGAACGTCCTGTACGTCATCTCCGGGGACATGGTGCAAGGGTCCCTGATCGATTCAGAATTCAAGGGTATCTCCACTATCGAAATCATGAACTTCATTGCGCCCGACGTCGTCACCCTGGGGAACCATGAGATTGACTATGGTCTGCCTCACCTGCTATTCCTCGAGAAGATGGCCAACTTCCCCATCGTGAATGCCAACATGTACATCGCGAAGTACAACAAACGGTTGATGCGGCCGTACCTCATCATCAACGTGGCGGGCTTTGACATCATGTTCATCGGCATCCTAACCGAAGCCGTCTTGCAGTCGTTGAAGATGGACAGGCTAATTGGCACCTTCATCTCGCTGGAGGAGGCCAGTCACGAGGTGGGCAAGATCTGCAACGCCTACAAAGACGAAGACATCGATCTCACAATCCTTCTTACGCACATCGGCTTTGAATCCGACAAGGAATTGGCGGAGCTGCTCAACCCGGAATGGGGCGTGGATATGATCATTGGAGGGCACTCCCACACCATTCTAGAGCAACCGGCTATCGTCAAGGACATACTCATCACCCAAGCGGGTGTAGGCACGGACCAGATTGGACGCTTCGACATCGTGGTAGACGACGACACCAACAGCATCGTGGAATGGAAGTGGCAACTCCTGCCCGTAGATGAGTCCCTTGCGCAGCCCGACGAGGAGCTCCAGCAGTTCATTGACTCGTTCAAGAAGGAGGTGGACAGAAAATACAACGCCATCATGTGCCGGTTCGCACAGAAGCTGACGCACCCTCGGCGAGAGGAAGAGACATCGCTCGGCAACTTGTTCGCGGACATACTGGCGGAGCGTGCCCAGGTTGACGTGATGTTCGTGGGCAGCGGTTCCATCCGCGGCACCGAGATGGGGCCTCTCGTGACGCTGGGCGACTTCACAGCCATCTTCCCCTTCGATGATGCCCTGTACAAAGTCGCAGTCACCGGTGCGCAACTCAGACAGATCTTCAAGCACATCCTTCGACCGGAAAACAGAAACAGTGAAGGAGAATGCTACCAGGTAAGCAAGGCCGTTAAGGCAGTCTACGTAGATGCCGCGACAGATCTTGAGTCACTGACCATCAATGACCAGCCGGTCAAAGATGATGAGCAATACACAATCTGCTTGCAGGGATATCACTATGAGAACTCGGCCCCGAATGTTGGCCTGGCGACTGAGGAGCTCACGGCGCTTGGACCATCGCACGTTGTTACGACATCAGTCATCGACGTGCTTCAGGAGTATCTTGGATCCCATCAGAATCTCAACAGCAGGGTCGAGGGACGACTGACATTCAAGACCACCCCGTGACCTTGGGTGGCGGAATCTCACTCACCAAGGTGGAAACTGCTCGCCACGCGCGCAAGTCACGGCGTTTGCGGCCCATACAGTGACTGACTGTCCCGAAGGAGCAAGGCGCAAGCGCATTTCGAAGTGGGGGGGAACAAGGAAAGTTCTGTTGACCAGATCATTCGTCCGAGCCGTGAGTGCCCCGGCGGGCTGACCCTCCTGGCATTTGGACCCCTGACCAATCTGGGCATAGCCTTCGTACGCGACACTCCCCTGGCACAACGGATTGAACGCGTGTTTCCAATGGGAGGCGCGGTCGCGGGAGGGAATGCGACGCCCGTGGATGAGGCCAACATCGCCAACGACCCAGGGGCGGCTCGGATGGTCTTCACCTCGGGAGTTCCTCCTACCATGGTCGGCCTCGACGTCACGCATCAAACCTATCTGCCGGAGGAGGATCTGGAGCCGCTGAACCGCTTCACCTCGAGGTAGAGACACGAGGCCAATTCGCCCGCGGGATGACCATCGCTGATCGGCGTCCCAAACCAGCCAACGACCCCACAGTAGACGTGGCCCTCGAGGTGGACGCCCAACGCTTTGTGACAGATTTCATGGATGCCATCATGTGGTGGGCGCGGAGCGGTGAGAAGCAGCGAGGAAATCCAGGACCAGTCGGTTGAACTCCTGTGGTCGCTCTACCTGGGGAGTGTGTCCACAGCCCTCCATTACTCGCACTTGTGAGTTGGGAATCAGTTCGCAGGCCGTATGTGCGTGAGAGACAGGCAGGACCGGATCATCGCTACCCCAGATGATCAACGTTGGGGCGGTCACGTGCGGCAGCTGACGATGAAGATCGCGGAATAACTCCTCCCTTTGTCCCCTTAGATCAACCCCCGCCCGGGCGATATCCAAGGTACTCTCCTTCACACCGGGCTTCCTCAACATAGAGGCCGCCTCGTCAATCCACTCTCTGTCTATCGAATCCGGATCAGAGAAGTTCCATCTCGTGGCGTGAGGGAATACCCATTGGTAAAGGCTAAAGACCATGCTCCCCACTCCACGCAGGGACCACGAGCGCAGGAAGGGGTGCAGTTCCCGGCCGAAGCCAGCACTATCCACCAGGATCAACCTGTCCACCCGCGAGCGGAACTGCACAGCGATCTGGGCGCAGATCGTGCCTCCCATCGAGTTGCCTACCAGCGTCGCCTGCTCTATCCCCAGGGCATCCATGAACTCGGCCACAACGGACGCCGCATACGGTAATGAGAATTCGCCGATATCCTTGTCGGAGAGCCCGAACCCTAGCAAGTCGAGGGCATAGACGCGGTGTCGCTCAGCCAGAGGACCAAGATTGTACCGCCAGAACTCGGCTGAAGCCGCAAGGCCATGCAAGAGGATCAGCGCCGTACCTTGCCCCTCGACCCAGTAGTGGACTTTCTTGCCACCCACTTCAACGAAGTGATCTTCATACTTTGAAAGGGCCATCACTCCTCACTCCACCAAGTTCCTGATTGAACTCTGTCGGCCCTCGTCGACGCCAATGTGCGCCTGGTAGGTCTCGCTGGCGCTGACGATCGTCCCGTTCTTGATCATGGTGTCCATCAGATCAGCATCCTGTTGAACTGGGCAACGACCTCCGCCGACCTTCCCCGTTGCTCTTTCTCCAGTCCCTGGATCATCGCGGTCACCGCCTCCCTCCTCGCGGGCACGAAGAAGTCCTTCAAGGAGCCATAGTTCGGCTCGTAGCCAAAGTATCGCAGCAAAGTCCCCAGCCTGAAGTTCAACTGCTCTGCCTCGGAGAGCTCCAGGTACTGGTCGATGATCGAGAGCATTTCCTCCTTGTTTTCGGGCAGTTGACCCCGCACGTCCATCAGGATATTGGTCGAATGATCGCTGGCGAAGTAACTCGTTACCTCCAGATTCCCTATCAGCAGTTGCTCCTCCGTGACCACCTCCGCATCGCTCGACGGCTCAAACTCGCCGTTCACCAGCTTCTCGTGCAGCGGCATGCCCTCCTTGATGGTCAAGGTCCTTACTCTGATGTAGTCAGGATTCACTTCGTTCAGGACGCGAGCGGTGTGCAGAGCGTGGTTCCTCCAGGTCTCCTCCCCCTCCAGCCTCAGCTTCCCTCCCAGACCCAGGACCACGTAGAAACAGAGGGAGATCCCTGACTCAACAACCTTCCTTCCGCCCTCTATCGCCAGGTCAGAGGTCACGCCTTTCTTCATGTACTCCAGCAGAGGATCGTAGCCCGACTCCAAGCCGATGTGTAACCTGGAAAGTCCAGCTCCGTGGAGCTCCTTCAGTCCCTCCAACGATTTCCGGGCCACCGTTCTGGCCCTGGCGTAACTGGTGACGCGCTGCACACTGGGGAACTTCTCCTTCAGATGGGAAATGATCTCCACCAGTTCATTCGTCTTCATCACCAAGCTGTTGGCGTCTTGGATGAAAGCGGTCTGGAAGACATCGCCGTGAAAGGCGGCGGCTTCGTCTATGTCTTCGAGGACGTCCTCCAGAGGTCTTCGTTCGAACCGCGTCCCTTTGTACGTGGGGCAGAACTCGCACTTGTTCCAGGGGCAGTTCCTGGTGGCTCTGATCAGCAGGCTTGCCGCCTCGCTGGGCGGTCTTATGGGGCCAGCCTCATAGGGCACTCCGCCAAACATCATCTGT
>JAUWLF010000158.1 GCA_030613785.1 Chloroflexota bacterium
ATACACAGCGGCATCTCCGTGCGGGTGGTATTTTCCAAGCACCTCTCCCACGATTCGAGCGCTCTTCTTGTAGGGGGTGTTGGGGCGCAACCCCATGTCATACATGGCATAGAGGATACGTCGGTGAACAGGCTTCAGTCCATCGCTCGCGTCGGGCAGTGCGCGAGCGACGATGACGCTCATAGCGTAATCGAGATAAGAACTCCTCATCTCCTCATCAATGTCTATACTTTTGACCATGCCCAGTTCCATGCGATTCACCCCCTTCCCGCTGTGTTAATACCAGAACGATTATACTTCAACTGGACACAGAGTTCCATGAAAGAGAAAAGCCCCTCCTTGCGGAGGGGCTTCACACTGCCTGCTCTAGTATTGCGGCATGGGTGGCATCGGCGGCTGCTGCTCCTCAGCTATGTCGGTCACCAGCGCTTCTGTGGTGAGGATCATAGCTGCGATGCTGGCCGCGTTCTCCACTGCAGATCGGGTCACCAAGGCCGGGTCAATAATACCCTTCTGGGGCATGTCGCCAAAGTCCTCGGCCAGAACATCGTATCCGATATTCACGTTCTTCTCTGATTTCTGCAAACGCCTTACCTCCTCCAGGACGACCGCTCCGTCCCGGCCGGAGTTCTCGACTATCTGGCGCAGAGGTTCCTCCAGGGCGCGACGCACGATCAGTACACCCGTGGCCTCATCACCCTTCAGCTTTTGGAGTTCCTTGGATTTGTCCAGCGTCTCCATGGCGTTGATGAGGGCGACGCCTCCGCCGGGGACGATCCCCTCCTCGACTGCGGCTCGGGTCGCGGAGAGAGCATCCTCGACGCGGTGCTTCTTCTCCTTCAGTTCCACTTCGGTGCCTGCGCCCACCTTGACGATGGCCACACCACCTGCCAACTTCGCCAGTCTCTCCTGGAGTTTCTCCTTGTCGTAGTCGGAGGTCGTGGTCTCTATCTGGGCCTTTATCTGCTCGATACGGCCCTTGATGTCAGACTCCTCTCCTTTGCCCTCGATGATGGTGGTGTCATCCTTGGTGGCCACGATCTTGCTTGCCCTGCCCAAGTCGTTGATGGTGGCAGTCTCCAGCTTGCGTCCGACCTCCTCGCTGATGACGGTAGCCCCCGTCAGAACGGCGATGTCTTGCAACATTTCCTTTCGTCGGTCGCCGAAACCTGGCGCCTTGATCGCCAGGGCATTGAAGACCCCGCGCAGCCTGTTCAGCACCAAAGTGGCCAGCGCCTCGCCATCCACGTCCTCGGAGATGACGACTATCTCGCGCTTCCCAACTTGCGCCAGTTTCTCCAGCAAGGGGACTATGTCCGTGGCGGAAGAGATCTTCTTGTCAGTGATCAGAACGTAGGGATCCTCCAGCAAGGCCTCCTGACGCTCGGGGTCGGTGATGAAGTATGGAGAGATGTAGCCTCGATCCAACTGCATGCCTTCCACGTACTCTTTTTCAAAACCGATCCCCTTGCCTTCCTCAACCGTGATCACTCCATCCTTGCCTACCGCATCCATCACTTCAGCGATAAGCTCGCCGATCTCCACGTCAGCCGCGGAGATGGCCGCCACGTGAGCGATCTCTCCCCGCTCCTCGACATCAAGACTCATGTCCTTCAGAGCCTGCACCACGACCATCGTAGCTTTCTCTATGCCCCGCTTGAGGATCATGGGGTTGGCGCCTGCAGCCACGTTCTTCAGACCTTCGGTGACGATCATCTGCGCTAAGACAGTCGCTGTGGTCGTACCATCACCAGCGACGTCGTTTGTCCTTGTGGCCGCTTCCTTCAGGAGCTGGGCACCCATGTTCTCAAAGGGTTCCTCGAGCTCGATATCCTTGGCCACGGTCACACCGTCGTGCGTGATGGTCGGAGCACCAAACTTCTTGTCCAGGGCCACGTTTCGCCCCTTGGGGCCAAGGGTCGTCTTGACCGCTTCTGAGAGGATGTCAATACCTTTCTTCAAATCACGACGCGCTTCTTCGGAAAAGACTATCTGTTTTGCCATTGTGTGCTACCTCCTGTGCATTCATCTGCTCCATACATGGCTAGCCAAGGGCTGAACCTGGTGTGGTCGCTCCTCTTGGCTCTACTTTTTCTTCTTCCTCGTCTTCTTCTCTCCTCCTCCGACCACAGCGAGGATGTCCTTCTCGCCTAGGATGAGGTATTTCGTGTCATCCATCTTGATTTCGGTACCCGCATACTTGGCAAAGAAGACCTGATCCCCCGCCTTGACCTCCATCGGCGCTCGGTCTCCATTGTCTAGGAGTCGTCCCGGGCCGACCGCCACCACGCGGGCCTCCTGAGGTTTCTCCTTGGCCGTCTCGGGCACATAGATGCCGGATGCGGTCACATCCTCCTGCTCGACAGGCTCCACGATCACTCGATCAGCCAGTGGTTTGAGTTTCAACGCCATTTTCCAACCCTCCTTCATGAATGGTTTTTGATTCGGTCCTTTGCCATCGCACATAAATTAGCACTCTCACGCATAGAGTGCCAATTCCCATATAATAATACTGAATCCTCGACGAAAGTGCAAATCCATTGAGTGAAGAGTAGAATCGAGTTTCCGTCGCATTCCGAGCTAGATCTGCGTTTTCCGCCCAGGATCTCTGCTTTCCGAGAACAGGTCCCAAGTCTATCCTACTTCACTTATGCGCTGAATCCTCTGTCTGCCAGATCACCTCCCTCGACGTGCGGCCAGATCAGCATCGCTCACTCCTCGCAGTAGTCCAAACCGTCCCACGCTGGCTGAGCCCAAATGTCCAGCTCCAGGGCCATCTCAAAACAGGGCACGGCTCGCTCGCAGTCCTCGGACAGGTTTATGTATGACCACCCCAGTGCATAGTAGTACTCGGGAGCCGCCGATCCGTACTCGATGGCTTTCCTGAAACTGGGGATGGCGTCTTCCCAGCGCATCAGGCGGAAGTACGCGATGCCCAGGTGTCCGTACGCCATGGCATACTGATCGTCCTCCTCGAGAGCCTTGCGAAACCTATCTGCGGCGCGCTCGAACTCTCCTTGATCCAAGTACACCTGCCCCAAGGCATCGTAGACCTCAGGGTTATGAGGATCCACATTTTGCGCCAGTTCGAGCTGCGCGATGGCTAGCTCGTAGCGCCCCAATACCCGATAGGTGCGCGCCAACCGAACATACAGACAGCCCAGATTGGGCTGCAAAAGGGCCGCCTCCGCGTATTCAGCCACTGCGTCGGTGTAGTTGCCCATCTTCTCATGCACGTAGCCCAGATTGAGATGCGTCACCCAGCTCGAGCCATCGAGTCGCACGGCCGCTTCAGCACTCTCCAGGGCCTCGTTCCAGCGATCTTTGTCAGCATAGGCCTCCGCCAGATACGCGTGGCCCTCGGCGTAGTCAGGGTCCAGTTCAATGGCCCTCAAAGCGGCAGACACCGCATCGTCATACTGGCCATTCCAATCCAGTGCCATGGCATGAAGAGCCTGAACCTCGGGGTCTTCTGGATCCAGCTCCACAGCCCTGCCGGTCTTCGCGACGGCCTCTGAGTACCGTCGCCGTAGTGTGAGCATCCTTCCCCATCGAGCGTGCGCAATGGCGTTTTCGGGGTCCAGTGCCGCGGCTCTCTCGTACTCAGCCATAGCCTCATCTATCTTGCCTGCCTCAAAGAGGTCGTCTCCCTCCTCGACGTGCCCTTCCGCCGTCTCTGCTGGCTCAGCAGGCACCTCCTGACCTACCAACTCCGGCCTCTCCACTATGGCGTAGACACCAAGCGCTGCCAAGATGATGAGTAGCAGAAGTATCCAAGCCAGGTAGCGGCCTCTCTTCTTCTCTTCCTGGATGTACATCTGTTTCCCTAACTGATCTCCAGCATGCCCATCTCTGGTACAACCTGTATCCAGACGTTACCGGGCTTGAATGGGATGGGGTTCCCTGCTCGATCAACCAAACGTATCATTTCCGTGTCGCCGGTCCGTACCCAGCGCCCCTCCACAGCCAGCCCGTCCCTACAGACCACCGCTGGCCCCTCGCCCAGGAGGTCTATCCTGACGGAAAAGGACCCGTATCCCTCGTCAATGTCTGTTTCGGTATGCTTGGCTGACACGATCACCACGTTGGCCGCTGTCAATTGCTCGCCAGCGGACTCCTCAACATGGGGCTCATCTCCGGCGTACCGCAGATAGACTCCACGTTCGGCATCAAAATCCCAGCGAGCCTGACTCTGAGGCGCGTAGACGACCTTTATCTGATCGGCCGGGACGTCCGATTCCACACTCTCACTGAAGAGGAAGCCAGGTCTGTCCGCGGGCTTCTGCCACTCGTTCTCTTCCACATTCGCCCACACCGCCCGCGTGTCACAGTACTTGTTGAAAGGGCTGACCCTGCCAGGGACTGTGAGGAACCCCGGCGCCCCGAAATACCCGTCCATGTCCGGGAAACCAGCCGCCTCAATCATCGGCAATACCTGGTTGGCGGCTCCATAGTGGACCAGTACCGCATCGAACATATCCACCACGTGCTCGACGTCAATGAGCCTCGCGCTCCGAACAGGACCCACCCGTTCGTGATCCTGGCAGAGAAAGACGGCGCTGAACCGCGTGATGGCACCCTCTGCAGAGTGTTCGAACACCACGTCTGCGCGATGGATGCCAGATGGTGGTCGACTCCCCGGGTAGTTGTCTATCTTGATGTCCAGCGGACGTCTCATGCCCAACGCGGGATCAGCCATCTTCAGGCCCGTCAGTGGACAGCGATCATAAGACCTCTCAGGCGTCGGAGAAGGACGTACCGGAGTGCTGGTGGCTGTTGGCTCCACAGCACTGGCGACAACTGGCGTCTTCGTCGGCGTTGGCGTGGAAGCGGGGGAACGTCGCAGCGCAGAGCAACCGCTGTTCACGAGCACCGCCACTACGACTGTCATCAGAAGCACACCGGTCCATAGAGTATTCCTTCGCGCATTCATCGTCCGCCTCTGGACTTCGCCACTTCCTTGTCGCACATCACACGGTTCCTGGTAGACCTCTCAACATCGCGACGGCCAACGCTACTGCTCCGCAAAAGTGGTATCCCCCGTCATAGCCTTCAGCTTCTCCGTCAGCAGGCCACCGACCAACTCTGGATTGGCTTTGCCTCGGGTGGCTCTCATCACTTGACCGACAAGGAACTGCAACGCCTGCGTCTTGCCGCCCAAGTAGTCAGCCACAGCGTCGGGATTCTGGCTCAGCACCTGCTGCACCGTGCCGGAGAGTTCTTCCTTGTCGCTTATCTGAGTCAGATCGCGCTCAGCGATGATATCCTTCGCCGACCGACCGCTCTCGAACATCTCCTCGAAGACCGCCTTGGCGGTACTGATGTTTATCTTCCCCTCATCCAGCATCGTTAACAGCTCTGCCAGCTGCCTCGGGCTCACCTTGAGTGCCCCCACGGCTAGAGAGCCTGACTTCAGGAGTCGGAACAGCTCTCCCGTGATC
>JAUWLF010000018.1 GCA_030613785.1 Chloroflexota bacterium
ATAGCCTCGGCGAGATGCGCCGTCTCGATGGTCTTTGAGCCCGCCAAGTCGGCAATGGTGCGACCCAGTTTCAGGACACGATGGAACGCCCTTGCGCTCATCTGCAACTGCTGCATCGCCGCACGCAGGAGGCTCCGACCAGCTTCGTCTATCTGACAGTACTCCCGCACCTCGGCTGGCCCCATGTCCGCATTGCAGGACAGCCCGCTGTCGGCGAAGCGCTGGCGCTGTGTCCGGCGGGCCCTCTCGACTCGGCCGCGGATGGCCTCCGAAGGCGCTCCCAGGCGGTCGTCAGTGAGCTTCTCGTACTGCACGCGGGGCACCTCGACGTGGATGTCTATGCGGTCCAAGAGGGGACCTGACAGGCGCTTCTGGTAGCGGCTGACCATCGATAGACCGCACGTACACTCCTTGGTGGGGTCGCCGAAGTACCCGCAAGGACAAGGGTTCATCGCCGCTAGCAAGGTGAAGTTGGCGGGGAAGGTGAGGGTGCCCTGGGCGCGACTGATGGTCACCACCTTGTCCTCCATGGGCTGCCGCATCACCTCCAGCACTCGCGTGCCGAACTCGGGCACCTCGTCCAGGAAGAGTATGCCATGGTGAGCCAAGCTTATCTCACCGGGGCGGGGCCACTGCCCTCCGCCAACCAGTCCCGCGTGGCTGATGGTGTGATGCGGTGCGCGGAAGGGGCGATGGCGGATGAGAGGTGTCTCGGGGGGCAGTAGTCCCGATACGCTGTAGATCTTCGTCACGTCGAGGGCTTCGTCAATGCTCATGCTGGGCAGGATAGAGGGCATGGCCCGGGCCAAAAGGGTCTTGCCAGCACCGGGAGGGCCGGTCATTAGCACGTTGTGACCACCGCTAGCCGCCACCTCCAAGGCTCTCTTGACGTGTTCCTGCCCTTTGACGTGGGCCATGTCGGTGACGTACTCGGGAGCCCCCTCGTCTTCGATGTCGAAGTCTGGCTGGTACGGCTCTATCTCCTCCAGGCCCTGGAGCTGCATCGCTAGTTGACCCAGCGTCTCTACGGGGATGACCTCCAGTCCTTGAATGAGGGAGGCTTCAGGGGCGTCAACACTGGGTACATAGACCCGCTTGAAGCCCTGGTCCTTGGCCACGCTAGCCAGGGGGAGGATCCCATTCGTGTGGCGGACAGCGCCGTCCAAGGAGAGTTCGCCGATGAAGAGGGAGGAATCGACGTCGGCCCAGACCTGGTCATTGGCCATGATGATGCCGAGGGCGATAGGGAGGTCGTAGGCAGGGCCTTCTTTGCGGAGGTCGGCTGGGGCCAGATTGACGGTGAGGCGCGTTCCGGGAAAGGCGAGGCCGGAGTTCTTGATGGCCGCGCGGACGCGTTCCCGGGATTCCTGGACGGCGGTGTCGGGGAGGCCCACGACGGTGAATCTGGGCAGGCCTCTGGAGATGTCCACTTCGACCTGGACGATGGCTCCTTCGAGCCCGATGACCGCGCAACTGAAAACCTTGGCCAGCATGTCGCCCTCTCCTTTGGTGTCAGCAGGAGTCTAACACATAGCGGAGCGGGGAGCAAGAGACGGTGACAAGCCGCTGCGTCCTCAGCCTGGGCAAGTCATTTCACCAGGGGAAGGGTAGCGCTGAACTGGTCGGTGCCGGCGCGCTGGAGCAGTTCGAACACGAGTATCTCCTTGCAGGCAATTCTCGTAGACCGACTGCGCAGCGACGCTTCTCGTCTAAGTCGTCCGTTTCCGCTGCCAGCCAGAGCCAGGCGCGGGTCAGGAGGGGGTGGAGGCGATCGAGGTGGCGGACTGTGAGCTTTGCCGTAGCGGTTCGCACAGTGTCAAGCATGATCGCTACAGATGCAACAAGGTCGCTGATTCACCAAACAACGGCCCATCGATACTCAACCGGAACGCACGCGGTCCTATTTGACCAGCTTCAATCGCTTCATGTCTTGCACTGTCCAACTGGTGTCCTCAAGTATTGCCTTCAGGAGCTTTGGGCCGTAGGTCATGTGTGGATGATAGTGAATGGAAACGCGCCTCCTATCTTCGTGTAGGTATATCTGCTGTGCCCCAGTCCTCACGTCTCGGACCCATCCATCTTTTTCCAGGGCCTTCATCAATTCACCGGCAGTCTTGTTCTTGAGTTGCTGCCAGATATTGTGAGGATACTTCATGCCATCTGTACTGCTATGTTCTCCAGATACTCGCGCTCAGCAGACCAACATTGCCACACAGGCTTCCGGCGGGTCGTCGGCACTCGAATACCGATCGGAATCGGATCACCGTGATTGATCAACGACAATATGTACGCAACGGCGGCATCCTTCGCGTTTTCCAACGCTTCCTCAGCCGTTGCGCCACCAGTGTGCAGACCCTTGAGTGCCGGACAATAGGCGTGATACTCATCTTCATCCGGCTCAACAACAAAATGAAGCTGGAACTCCAGCTTCACTGACTTGGCGTCCGCCGTGTACATCCTGCCCTCCTCTTCCTCCAGCAGATTGTCGCGCGCTACGACGGTCCGAGCGAATACACAGTTCCTATATGTAGTGGCTGACTTCATGAACATTATACCACAAGATCACGCAAAAGGCAAGGGTTATTCGAGTAGGCCACGCAACAGCCGTAGCGGGGTCGTGGTGCACGGGTTACACCCACCCGCATGGAGATTCAAACCAAGCACAACACCCGCTCCAGTTCCATTGCCGTATTTGCGAGCTGCACGCCCACGGGTTCATCGCCGCCAGCAAGGTGAAGTTGGCGGGGAAGGTGAGGGTGCCCTGGCGGCGAATGGTCACGACCTTGTCCTCCATGGGCTGCCGCGTTGCCTCTACCGCCCCGTCAATGGTCGTGGTGGGCAGTGTGGGTAGCACAACAAACGACACACTCCGAATCCGCACAGAGCGAGCAAGTCATTTCACCAGCGGAAGTGTAGTCCTGAACTCGTCGGTGCCAGCGCGCTGGAGCAGTTCGAAGATCAGCATCTCCGTGGAGGTGATCACGGCGCCGGCCTGGCGCATCCTCTGTAAGCCGATGTTGCAGTTCTCCACTGTTCTAGAGGAGGTAGCATCGCTGACCACGTGAACGGTGAATTGAGGCAGCGCATGCAGGGCTGTCTGCGCCACGCAGATGTGGGTCTCCACCCCAGTAAGGATCAGCGTGTTCCGCCCGGTCTCTTGGACTGCCTGCTCAAACTCATCGCTGTGGAAGCAGTTGAAGACGAGCTTCGGGATGGGCCGGGTATCTGGAATCAGGCCCCTGATCTCGGGGAGGGTAGCCCCCAGCTTCTCTTGTTCGGTCAGGAAGACCGGGAGTCCGATGATCTGCGAGAACTTGAGAAGCCGGACTACGTTGTCGATGACCTTCTCCTCGTTGGCGATGACGGGCATCAGCTTCTCTTGCACGTCAACGACGACCAGGACGCTGTCTTCCTTCACTATCAGGTTGTCAGTCAAAGAATCATTCCCGGTCGTGGCAACCCCCTAGGTTCCGCTGACTTGCTTGCGCCGCAGACGAAAGGGAAAGAGCAACCAGAGGATGAGAGTCGCGAGCCCGAAAGCGGAAATCAGGATCAACAATGCCTGCACCCCGTTCTGTTGTAGTGCTTGTACATCGGAAGCGTTGGGATTGAGCAGGAAGTGGTAGAAGCAGAAGAAAACCACCGAGAAGAACACGAACCAGGCGCTTGTTCTCCAGCTCCAGATGTCGCCCCCCTCGGTGACGCCCAAAGGGAGTAGCGCGAAGAACACTCCTTGTAGGCTGATCAAGAAGATGGTCAGGAAGAGGGGTTCCAGCTCGGCAAGAGCAGCGGGCAAGAAAGCCGTGGCCGTCCACAGGATGAAGCCGCCAGCGAGAATGGTCAGCAGGACAAGGGCCGCCCTCTTGCCAGAGCTGGCAATGCCTGCGACCTTGGGCATCAGATACATGGCACCCACGATCCCGTACAGATACCCTGGCTTGAAATCCAAGGCGCGAGACAGTATCACACAAGCGACGGCGATGGCGATGCCGATCCACTGCACCCTGCTTTCGGTCTTGGTTGTAGGAGCCCAGCGTCGGTGTGCAAACAGATCTGAGCCCAACTCCAACCCGCTCACAGCGACAGCAGACACGAAGAGGGTAAGCAGAAGCCCCAGTCTCTCAGGGCTGAAGACGCCGATGTCAGGGTCCAGGAATGAGTCGATGAATGAGGTGGCAAGGAGCACAATCAGCCACATCAGTAGGAGCCTGCCTCGGCCTTGTTCTGTCGCACCGCGAAGAGATGAGCCAACCGCGCCGAGGGCACCTGCGAGCGGGCGGGGAATGAGTCTACCGAAAGCCCCAGCCAATTCGTCACGGTAGTCCTTAAGGATCGAGTTGAAGAGGGTGGAAGTGAGCCCGAAGAAGAGCACACAGAAGAGGGCCAATACCAGGTTGGTGCCCACCACCTTGGGCTCGATGGACACCTGAGTGGGACCCACAATGCCCGGCAATTCCCTGGTCACAACTGGTGCTGCCGGAGATCTCGGGGACGAGAACTGCGAAGTGTTGCCGTTTGCCTCTATGGCACTCGCAGTGACATTGGGTCCTGTGAACGTGCCTTGAGGCGTGCGGAATGTGAAGTCACCTTGCTCGTCAGCAGTGATCCTCCCCTCAAAGACGCGCCCTTCATCGTCCTCATCGGAGAAGACCTCTACGCTGGAGTTAGGTGGGGCGGTGCCTCTGATGACCCGCGTGCCAACATAGGTGACTATCGGCGGGGCCAGTTCTGTGTCGCCACCTTCCGAATTGTGGATTCCCAATCCCTGGTTGTCGTGGATGGAATTGCCGGTGATGACGTTGCCCAAGGTGTCAGAGCCATACACCCCCACACCGTTTGCGCCGTTGTAGGCGATGATGTTCCCCGGACCGATCACGTTCGGCCCGGCGCCATCGTGAACAAGCACGCCCTGGTCTGCATTACCCAAGGCTGCCGTGCCACTGAAGTCAGTGCCGATGTAGTTGCCGCTAACGATGTTGTCCATGACGCCGGTGGTCTCGATCCTGACGCCACAATCGCCATTGGCGCTGATGACATTCCGCTCCCCAGATGTGGAGCCACCGATGAGGTTGTTCTGTACACCGTCGCCAAGGGTGATGCCTGGCCCTGCGTTGGGAATCGCCGCCGTGCCACCAGCGTTGGTGCCGACATAGTTGCCGCTGATGATGTTGTGCGTCACGCCGCTGCCGGCTACGTTTACTCCACCGGAGTGATTGCCGCTGATGAGGTTGCGCTCGGCAGCACTAGCGCCGCCGATGAGGTTGTTCTGGGTGCTGTTTCCGAGATTGACCCCAAAGTTGCCGTTAGGAATTGGGGCTGTGCCAGAGGCGTCCGTGCCGATGTAGTTGCCGAGGACGGTGTTGTACGTCGTGCCGCTGTCGTGTATGAACACGCCATCCCACACGTTGCCGCTGATGAGGTTGCTCTCCCCTGCCCTAGCGCCGCCAACGCGATTGTGCTGAGCGCCCTCAAGGATGGCGACTCCCATGGCTGCATTGCCTATGGCTGCCGTGCCGGTGGCGTCGGTGCCGACGAAGTTGCCAACTACCAAGTTGTAATCTGCCCCCTGCCCGGTGATGTGCACACCATCAGCACCGTTGCCGCTGATCAGGTTGCAATCGCCGCTGCAAGCCACATACGGCGTGGCATTGCTCCCACCGATCACGTTGTTGCTGGCCCCGCTATCTATCCAGATGCCATGGTCAGGGAAGTAGAGGATCTGCAACCCCTTGATCACGTTTCCGTCCGACACGATGTGGAAACCCGGTCCGGCCTCTAGGCCGCGGCCGTTTAGAATCACCCCGGCGTTGGCTGCATCGATGGCCACTTCGCCTTGTGTCAGTTCCGGCAGTGCAGAATTCACGCTGATCATGGCCGGGTTGTCCGGCGGGAAGACGGTGGGCTCGAAGGTGATGGTGGTTCCAGGGGAGGCTCTTTGAAGCGCGTCTCGCAGGGTACCTGGCCCAGAGTCGGCTGTGCTGGTGACGACTATGGCTTGCTGGTGGGGCGCCGCTGGAGTGGTGGACACTGGCGCTGCGACGGCTATGGCGACTGCAACCGCTGTTGCTGCGAAGAAGACCTTTGGTTTCATCGGAATCCTCCGGGCCACAGGATGCTTCTTGGAGGATGGAAGGTGCCTGCAGTCGAGACTAGGTTGGGTCCTGACCTTGTCTCACTACACAGGGACTGACAATGCCGTCAACGGGCACAGGGAGGAGATCGCGCATCCCGCCATTGAGTGCTCAGAGGGGAACCTCCAACCTGACTGGCCAGATGCCCCCCTGTACCGATGGCAACACGTACACGGGCGGTAGACGCCTATCGTCTGTTGCGCGCTTCCTCCAGGAGCAGCTTTTGCTCTGCGGAAGCCACGTTGCGAATCGTCTGCTCCACCACGTCCCAGTTGACGGAGATGGAGTCGATGCCCCACTCCACCAGCTTGCCAGCGTACTCTGGGTAGACGCTGGGCGCCTGACCGCAGATGGAGCTCTTCATGCCCAATTCCCGCGCCTTCTCCAGGAGCTGTCGGATATGATCCAGGACCGCTTCATCGGTCTCTCTAAACAGTGGCGCCACCAACTCGCTGTCGCGGTCTATGGCCAGGACGAGCTGCGTCAGGTCGTTGGAGCCGATGGAGATGCCTCGCACCCCCAGTTTCTGGTACTGGTCCATGTAGTAGACCACCGACGGCACCTCAGCCATCACCCACAGGTCGAAGTCGAGGTCGTCGAAGAGGCCTGTCTCCTCTATGTAACGCACCAACACCTTCACCTCGGAAATGGTGCGTACGAAGGGCAGCATCACGTGCAGGTTCTTGAGGCCGCGGTCTCGCACCTGCTTGACGGCCTGAAGTTCTAACATGAAGAGGTCAGGCTCCGTGACGTAGCGGAAGGAGCCACGGTAGCCAATCATGGGGTTGGCCTCGGTAGGTTCGTAGTCCTTTCCGCCCTTGAGGTCACGAAACTCGTTGGACCGGAAGTCCATGGTGCGATAGGTGATGGGACGGGGGTTGAAGGCCCGAGCGAAGGTGAGGAGACTCTTGTACATTCGTTCAACGAACATCTCAGCACCGTGCTCCTCGACGAAGCGGCGGGGGTGGATTCCTTCACAGGCCTCGATGATCATGAACTCGGCCCGCAGCAGCCCGATGCCTTCCACGGGCATCTTCGCCACTCGTTCGGCCATGCTGGGCTCGCCGAGATTGACCAGAACTTTGGTGGCGGTCACCGGGAGGGCGTAGCCCACAACGCCTTCGGCCTTGGCCTCTACCTTCACCGCCAGCTTGCCGGCATAGATATCGCCCGTGCTGCCGTCGACGGTGACCATGACACCATCCTCCAGTGTGGTAGAGCCGTTCTCGGTGCCCACCACGGCGGGGATGCCCAGTTCCCGGCTGACGATGGCCGCGTGGCAGGTCATGCCACCCTGATCGGTGACGATGGCCGAAGCCTTGCGCATCAGGGGCACCCAGTCGGGCGCGGTCATCACCGTCACCAGGATATCACCCTCGTTGAGACGGGCGCCGTCCTCGACGGTGTTGAGAATCCTCACCTCGCCACTGGCGCGTCCCGGTGCCGCACCGAGACCGCTCAGGAGTACCTCGGCCTCGTCGACGGACAGCCCCTCAGTTGCTGCGACACCCAGGGTGGTGATGGGACGGGACTGTACGATGTAGAGCTTGTCTTTCTCAATGGCCCATTCGATGTCCTGGCCCATCCCATAATGGTCTTCGATGTCGCGGCAGACCTTGGCCACCTCGCGGATTTCGTCCTCGGTCAGAACCTGCCGGTTGCCTTCTTCGTCAGATAGCTCTATGTCAACGGTCTGACCGTCTCGGCGGACGCGCATGAACTTCTTCAACTTGACCTGCAGGTCCAGGATACTCAGATTCTTCTTGTCGACCAGGTAGTAGTCGGGGGAGACCTCGCCGGCCACCACCGGGTCGGCGAGGCCAAAGGCCGCTTCGATGATCAGCTCGTTCGGTGCCCCGGTGGCTGGATTCTGGGTGAAGGCCACTCCGGCCTTGTCGGCGTCCGCCATCTTCTGGATGATGACCCCCATCTCCATGCCCCAGCTATCGAATCCTTGTTTCACGCGGTAGAAGATTACCCGCGCCCCGTACAGGGAGGCCCAGCACTTCTTGACCATCTCGAGCACGTCTTTCTCACCGCGCACGTTGAGGAAGGTCTCGTTCATGCCGGCGAAGGAGGCCTCCGCGGTGTCTTCCGCCGTCGCCGAGGAACGGACGGCAACGTAGAGTTCCTCCCCTTCCTGCTGGCAGAGTTCTTTGTAGGCGTCGCTGATAAGTTTGGCGACGTCATTTGGCATCTTGGCTGCAACCACTACTCGCTTCGCCGCCTCGGCTGTCTGCTGCAACGCTGTGTTGTCATCCACATCGAGGTCTTGCAGCAGTTCCTTGAGCTCTTCCAGGATGCCGGTAGTCTCGGTGAAACGACGGTAGGCGGGCGTGGTTATGGTGAAGCCGGGAGGGACAGGCAGCCCAGCCTGGGTCATCTCCCCCAGGTTGGCTCCCTTGCCACCCGCGATATTGACATCACTTTTCGATAACTCGTTGAACCATTTTATCTCTTTAGGCATGTTGCCTCCTCTCCAATTTCGGTTTGCTTGTCGCCAGTGCGGCTCGATGCAGGCGACACCGCGAGATACTTGCTTTTCCCAGCGCCTTGCGGTCCCTGGGATGGACCTCGGAACTTAGCCAGGTTCGATGGCTAGCGTGTCCACTTCCATCCACTGGCGGCCTGGCGCTTCCAACAGCCCGTAGCCGAACCGTCCCCACGGCTTCACCACCGCATACTGGTTGTCCAGCCACATCACGAAGCCTAAAGGCCCGGACGGTGACGACGGAGACTCCAGCTTCAGTTCGCCATCCACACTAAAGCGCGCCGCGTTGGTTCCCCATTCGATGACGTAGGTGTGCCATTCGGTCATGCTGACCTCCAGAGCCGCCTCGCTTACCCCCATTGCCCTTTGCCCTATGGGCCACAGTGCGCGGTACAGGGGCCGCATGTTCATCAGCAACACTGCAACCGGCGACGTTGGCGCCAGCAGAAAAAACGGTAGCCGCAGCGCATCCAGCGTCGCGGCCTTCCAACCGTGGCCTGGAGTGTGCACATCCAGCTTCATGTCCGACGGCGGCGAGGCATAGAAGAACCAGATGGCCCGCGGCAGGATGGGCAGGCGCCTGCCGGTCATCACGAAAGGGTCGTTCCAGAAGCCGAAGCCCGCGGTTCCGTTCAGTTCGCCCGACTGCTGCGAGAAGCGTGCTCGCACCGTCAGTGTCAGTGGCGGTCGCCACAGAAAGCCACGGCGAGGCAAATCCTGGTAATCGTCAATCTGCGCGTCGGTGTAGCGACGGGCAGATGTATCGTTGTTAATGAAGAGCAGTGTGCTCCCAGTCGGCTCCAGCGCGCCATCGCCCACCACGTAGCGTTTCCACATCGGGCTGGGCCCTGGCGCGAAATCGTCGCGAATGGGTCGCACGTTGGATGCCATGGTGGGATCTGCCTATGGTGTGAGTATACTAGAATCAGCGTAGGATGTCAACGATATCCGTCAGTGGCTGTGTTGCCCCTCCAGGGACAATGGGCCGCCCAGCTTCTTCATGGCAGACTCAAGTGAGGCCGTGGCGTCCTCCAATAGTTGGGCGGCCTTCAGGAGATCTTGCTGTGCCTCCCCAGCCCGCTGGGCCCATTCACGGAAGTCGGCCGAGTGTTCGTCGTTATGTTCGATCCAGTGGGGGAGGAGCACCCTCAGTTTATCAGCGTCCTTCATCCTCTTCCTCCGAAGCAGGCTCCAGCAGCACACGGTGCTTGAGGAAGTCAATGCTCTTGATGATCCCCTCTATCATCTGGGGCTCCTCGAAGAAGCTTCGCACCTGCACGCCGCCTTCCACGAATTCCAGTCGATTGACTTCTTTGGCCACCAATTCGTCGCCCACGTATACCGTTGCCTGACACATCTTGCCCTCCCGATGTCGAGAGATCACGCAGAGCGTTTGGTTTCGGTTTCGATCCAGTCCAAGTAGTCCTTGTTTCCGGTCAGGATGGGAAGGGCGAGGATCTCCGGCACCTCGTAGGGATGGTTGTCCTTGACCAACGACTCCAGCCTGTCATATTGGCCGGCCAGAGTCTTCGCCAGGCACAGCCATTCCTGGGCCTCTTCTATCTGCCCCTGCCACCAGTAGGTGCTGGATATGGGACCAATCACTTGCACGCAGGCGGCCACTCGGCGCTCGACGAGGATACGCTGCAAAGTCTTCGCACCTTCTTCGCTATCAATGGAGATCAGCACCTGAATGTAGTCTTCCATATTGATTTTCCCACCGTCTGAGGCTAATCTGCGCATGCTACCCTTGTTTGAGCACGATGCTGCCCATCGGCACGCCCACATCCCCGGCCATGACGGGGCACTTGGCTTGCAGCAGGAAGAAGAGGCGGTCTCCCTCGCCGCTTAAAGTCTCGTAGTTGGCCTGTCCCTTGGCGATGATCATTTGGGCCTCGTCGTATCGCCGCCGGAAGTCGTGGGAACAGCGGTGCAGGACAGTCCCTGGTGCATCGGAACCAGTGCTGACGAGTTCGCTAACCTGGTCCAGGCCTGCGGCTAGCGCGTCATCCTCCGTCGCGTCGTTGAGGATGGGACCGCCTTTGACGGCGTACGTGATTGGCAGATCGAGGGTCTCGATCAATACGCGATCGAACACAGTCTCCCCGGCGTTGTCGGCCAGATACAGTACCGCTCCTGCGTTGGCGAGGGCCCGTTGGAAGGCGGCGGTGTCGTCGATGCCGAAGGGTTGATCGAGGACGCGCTCGACGGTGGCCCACAGGTCATACTCACCAACCGGCGCGAGATCAATGATGTTGCCAGCTATGGCCAGCCGCACTGCTGTCCCCAAGGGGTTACGTGCTTCCGAGACCAGGGCCTTCAAACGGGGATACAGGTCCAACGCCTGGCGGGTGGCTGCGGACTTGGCCTGCTGGTAAGGGTCGGCGGTGCCGGTCTCCTCGCGCACCATACGGTGTATCACGTCGCCGATCTCGGGCGGTGTGCTTGCCGGATCGACTGCTCTCAACGCATCGAGAGCGCCGTTCAGGATGTCGCGCTGCTGCGTCTCGTCCGCTCCGCTTTGCCGGGCCGCTTCCAGAGCCTGGCGCAGGAAGCAAGGGTAACAATCCAGGTAGGTCTTCATCACACTCCGGCGTCTGAGAGATTGGTGCATACATGGTACTGCAATCCGTGGCAGATGGCAATCTCTTGCCCCTGAGGAGCAAGGGCAAGGCGTGTTGGAGAACCGTGTGTGTTAGGGTTGAAACGAGCCTTGCTTCGGCACGTGTATCGGCTTAGAATGGAGGAGCGAGGGTCTTCCCACTGGAGTGACGACTGAGTGCCTACCTGGAAGGGGGGGGACGCGATGGCGACCAAGATGGAGAACCTCACCACGCTTTTCGATCCCCGCAGCGTTGCCGTTGTTGGGGCTTCAAGGAATCCGGGCAAGCTTGGATACCACGTGATGAAGAGCCTGACCGAAGGCGGCTTCAAGGGCGAGTTGTTTCCCATCAACCCCAAGGAGACGGACTTGTTTGGATCCTTGGCTTATCCCTCGGTGCTGGAAGTTCCTGGCGAGGTTGATCTGGCCATCGTGGTCTTGCCAGCGAGGGTGGTCCCCGAGATCTTCGGGCAGTGCGCAGCGAAGGGAGTGAGGGGAATTGTCCTCATCGCCGCCGGGTTCAAGGAGATCGAGGATGAACTTGGGGGGCAACTCCAGGATGAAATCGCCGCGCTGGCCAATGAAGCTGGGATCCCGGTCATCGGTCCCAACACCTTCGGCATGGTCAACGTCCAGGCGGACCTCAACGCTTCTTTCACTCCGGAGTTCTCCGCCGTGAAGAAGGGCGGGATCAGCCTTGTGAGCCAGAGTGGAGGTATGGCCCACATGCTGGCTTTTATGGCGATGCGGGAGAACGTGGGCTTCAGCAAGATCATAGGGCTGGGCAACCGCTGCAACATCGGGTTCGCGGAGCTGCTGGAATACCTGGCAGACGATGCCAGCACCCAGGTGATCGCTATGTACATGGAGGGGACGGACGATCCGCGGCGTCTGATGGAGGTGGCGAAGGAGGCAAGAGGCAAGAAACCCATCGTTGTGTATAAGGTAGGGAAGTCTGACGTCAGTGACAAGGCGTCCAAGTATCATACCGGTTCTCTGGCAGGCCAGTACGAGATCTATCAGGGGGCCTTCAAGCAAGCTGGCGTTCTGACGGTGGATACCTTACATGAACTTCTGGACACGGCCAAGGGCTTGAGTTCCTGTCAGTTTCCCAAAGGAAACAGGGTGGCGGTGCTGTCGGGTCAGGCGGGGCCTGGCATGGCAGCGTGCGACGTGTGCGAGGAGAAAGGTCTAATCCTGACCGAGTTCTCTAAGGACACCCAGGAGCGAATCGACAGGGCCCTTCCTCCGCTGGCCCTGAGGACCAACCCCGTGGACATGGGACCCGCGTGGTACAGTCCAGAGGCGATTCGTGAGGTCGCCGACTCTGCACTAGGTGACGAGCACGTTGATGGGGTGGTTGTGTGCATCGCCTACGCGTCAGCCAACATTGGAGCGGTAGACGGTCTAGCCGAGGTGCTCAAGAGTTGGGGCCAGAAGAAGCCGGTCGTCTGCTGTCTGTCCGCACCGGGGGAGATTTGGGAGGAGGGGATCAGATCCCTGGAAGAGGCAGGAGTGCCCAACTATGCTACTCCGGAGAGGGCGGCGAGGGCGCTTGGCAACTTGTGGAGATACCAGACGCTGGCAGGGAGAGGTCTTGACCGTGGGCAGCACTGAGGACGTCTTGCGCCTGGTTCCCAAAGAGCGGCGAGTCTTGATGGAGACCGAGTCGAAGGCGATTCTGGAGCAGTGGGGCATTCCCACCGTGCCCTGTCAAGTGGCGACAACGCAGGAGGAAGCCCTGACGCTGGCTCGCTCCGTGGGGTTCCCTGTGGTGCTCAAGGTTCTATCACCTGATATCATCCACAAGACGGAGGTTGGCGGAGTGCGGCTCAACCTCGCCAGTGGTGAAGCGGTCGAATCAGCCTTTGACGAGGTCATGGAGAACGCGAGGAGCAAATCACCTTCGGCCAGCATTTTGGGTGTGAGCGTACAGAAGATGGTTTCGGGGCTCGAAGTAGCCGCAGGCGTAGCCAAGGACCCTCAATTCGGACACGTTTTGATGTTTGGCATGGGAGGCGTGGACATCGAACTTATCAGGGACACGACCTTCAGGTTGATTCCCATTGACGCCGCGGATGCGGAAGAGATGATACGGGACATCAGGGGCTACTCCATCTTGAAGGGGGATAGAGGCCCCGGTGTTGATCTCGAAAGCCTCCGCACCATGCTGGTCAAGGTCTCCAATCTCACCGTGGCCCACCCTCAGATTGGGGGAATGGACCTGAACCCGATCATCGCCTCGCCCTCAGGTAGTGTCGTGGCGGACGCCAGGATCGTCGTCTCGCTGGGAGAAGGCACGGAAGACGGCTAGGTTAGGTTGGCCACAGTGGAGTGCAGTGAGAAACCTGTCTAGTGCGGCCCTTCCCGAGCGAAGGGCCGTTTCTCGTTCAGGCGTTCGGGATTTGGGCGCTAGGTGCAGGCCCTCATGCCAAGGCCGTGCGGTCAGCCGCTCCTCCGTACGAGCCAGCTCGTCAGCACCGTGGCGGCGATGAAGACCACCAGCAGAATGAAGACGACCAACTCCGCCAGGCGGAGAGGCACAAGCGGGGAGATTGCCACCGGCGGTTGAGCCACGCCTAGCTCGTGTCGTTCCTCCTCCGTGACTTCTCTGAAGGCCATCGCTTCTGGCGTTGGCGTGGTGACGGCAGTGGTCTCGATTCTGTCCTCCTCTGACACGGTGGGAGGTGTGGAAGGCATAGTCGGCTCGGGGGCTGCCGCCTCCGGTGCGGGGCTGGAGGGCACCGTGGCGTCGATGATGACCGTGGGTTCAACTCCGCCTACTCCGATTCCCTCAGCCTCGGCTGGCGTGCCCACTGCCGTGGGAGTGTCGCATGGACCACGGCCTTCGGTCCCGGGAGCGGGACTGGCCATGTCCTGCGCCGATGGAGCTGCGTAGGCCGGTGGGGGTTCCGTGGGCTCTGCGGCCGGAGGGGGGACCTCTTCGGCGTTCGATGGACCGACCTCCGTGGCCCACTCTTCGGCTGCCTTTTCTTGGTCCAGGACCGGCTCCTCATCTGCCGGGGCGGGGATCACGCTGGGCATGGGGGAAGGGGCGAGCGCCACCTCCGCTGCTGGGGCGAGGGGTGCCCGAGCGGCCATGGAGAATCCGCCAAGAAGCTGGAGGGTCAGATCACCACCGACGAGCAGCACCAGCAGCAGAGCCGCCAGGGCTGTGGCTCCCTTGAGCAGGCCATAGCCCCAACCCGGGGCTGTGATCCATGGCCTGGGCCGTACCGGAGATGGGCGCACGGCGAAGGAGCGAGGCGCAGGCAGCGCAGGCAGTTCCTTCACAAAAGCCACCGTTTTCTGGAGTGTAGAGAGGCTCTCAGTGCACGCCTGGCACTCCTGGAGATGTCTCTCCAACCGGGCCTTCTCCTCGGCTGACAACTCCTGGTCTATGTAGGCTGAGAGGGATTCCTCCACCCATTCATGTTCCGACTTTCCTCGTCTCCCCAGGAAATCAAGCATCTTAGCCCTCATCCTTAAGACGGTAACGAGCAGGCAAAAGTTCCCCCTGGTCCAGTAGGTAGTCGCGCAGGCTGGCTCGGGCGCGGCTGAGGCGCGATTTGACGGTGCCTATGGAGATGCCTGTCACTTGTGCTATCTCCTTGTAGCTGAAACCTTGGATATCCGAGAGGACCAAGGTCACTCGCTGGTCTGGCGCCAGGGTGTTCAGGCCCCTTTGTATCGTCTGGCCTAGTTCCTGGCGCACGGCGTGCTGCTCGGGCGTTTCCTGCCTACTGACGAAGTTGGGCGATGGATCAACCTCCGTGTAGACAGCTTCCAGGGAACTGGTGGGATGTCGCTGCTTGAGACGGAGCTGATCGTAGCAGGCGTTGGTGACGATGCGTAGTAGCCAGGCTTTGAAGGATCCGCCTTTGAATCTGGCGACAGCCGTGTAGGCTGAGAGAAAAGCGTCCTGGCTGGCGTCGGCCGCGGCCTCAGCATCGCCCAGGATGCGATAGGCCACATTGTAGACTATGTCTTGGTAGTGCGATACCAGTTGGTTGAAGGAGTGGGTGTCGCCGCGCTTGGCGGCGGCGATCAATGGCTTCTCGTCCACTTGACTTATCTTCCGCACTGGTCTATACTACACGCCAATGACCGCCGAAGTGGCGGAACAGGAAGACGCGACGGTCTCAAAAACCGTTGAGGGGTGACCCTCATGTGGGTTCGAGTCCCACCTTCGGCATGGTTCATTATAGCAGCTCCTGTGCAGTATGGCTAAGGTCCCGAGATGTGAGCTACACATGTTCCTATCTTGCGACATCATAATCATGGGGCGGAACCGACGGGTACATAGGCCGCGAGGCGGCTGATCGTCGGTTCTCTTCGTACTGGTCTTCCGTTGTGAGGCAGAGGATGAATGCCTGGAAAGCCGTAGTAGTGCTGCTCTTGGTGGGAGTCGGCCTGGGTCTGGGCTTGGGTTTTCTGATCGGCTGGGGTCTATGGCCCGTCGAGTACTTCGACACAGATCCGGTTGATTTGAAGCAGGAGCACAAGGAAGAGTACATCGTTTTGGTGAGCGCTTCGTTCTCGGTCGATGGCGATTTGGAGCGGGCGACGGTCAGATTGGCCAAACTGGAGGAGGACGACATCGCCCAGGTGGTGGCTGATTTGGCCCAGAAGCACCTGGAGCGGGGCGAGGACGTCGCAGTGACGCGGAATCTGGTGATGCTGGCCGATGCGTTGGGCTCCGGCACGGTGGCCATGCTGGCCTACGTCGCCACCGCGACGCCGGTGTTGACTCCTACGTCCACTCACACCGCCACAGAGGCAGCCACACACACCCCAACAGAGACACCAACTGCACCGCCGACTTCGACTGGTGTGCCTCCGACGCCGACTCATACGCGGAGGCCGGATGCCCCAACATCTACCGCCCCGCCACCTACCAACACTACGGAACCGGCCACACCGACCATCACTTCAGTGCCTCCCACCAACACACCAGAGCCGACGGCGGCGACTGACACTCCTACCGCCACCTCGGAGCCTACGGGTAGCTGCCCCGGGCGGCCAGACCCGGTTATCTTGGACACTGAACCGCATCGTCGAGACTGGGCATGGTTGGAGCAACGCTTTGGAGGGGTCGGCATTCAGGAGACAGATAGTTGCCCTGGTGGTGCGGTCTACGCAGTGGACACACTGTGGGAGTTCCACCACGTCACCCTACGAGTGACTGTGCTCGACCGCCACGGGAATAAGGTGCCGAATGTGCCGGTGGCTTTCTTTGGGTTCGGTGACCCAATTGACACACCGGGCGCGTGCCGGCCCAATGCGCATGTGGAGTACACCAACCAGGATGGGGAGGCGGGTGTTCCCATGGGATGGGGCAGCGCTTATGCCCCCCCTGGGGCTGGCTATCACGCTGTGTGGGTCATGGATTCCATAGCCAGTGATTGCGTCACAGGACTTGGAATGGTCGAGTACACCGATCATTGGCATCTGGACGTCACTTTTCGAGAGGTTTCCCAGTGAGCATATTCTGGAAGGATCAGGTTGGGTTCGCAAAGAGGTAGAGGCTGGCTACCCTGGGCCTTGATAGGCGTAGCGGCGGTTGTGATGCTGTTGGCGGGTCTGATGTCGCCATGGCGGATTAGCCGGGTGGAGAAGGAAGAGCCGGAGACGGCGGTACTCCTGGACTATCTGCGGGATCAATACATCGTCGGGGTGAGCGATTCCTACGCCGCCAACGACGACCTGGCTCAAGCGCAGGAGCGGCTGGCCGCGCTAGGTGAGGAAGATCCAGCTTCGATGGTGACTGAGATGGCTGTCAGGTACATGGAAAACGGTGAGGAGGTGGAGGCCACAAGGCGATTGATTGTCCTGGCACAGGCATTGGGAGCGGAAGATGCGTCCATGGCGGAATACGTGGTCGCCACCGCGCCCAGCCCCACGCCAACTGAGACCGCCACCCCTACATTCGCGCCGACAGAGACGCCCACGCCAACGGTCACACCCACCGCCGTTCCTACAGCGACCAGCACACCTCTCCCTCCTGCTCCTCCGGCGCCGACCCCCACCACGGCCCCAGCCTATCCAACCGCTGTGCCTCGAGAGTGGGACCGTCGCCTGGACTATTTCTGGCCCACAGTCAGGACAGAAGAGGCCCAGGTCGGCTTCGGTCAGTGGTACTGGAGGCTGATCAGGACTGTGTGGCAGGAGCAGTGTGGGGGAAGACATCACATCTACGTCGAGGTGCTGGATGAGAGCGGAAACCGCTCATTTGGGCAGACGGTGATCATCGAGTACGGAAGCGTACCCCATCCTGAACCCTATCCTCACCCCGACAAGCTGGGGGAGGAATATGCGTTCAACTACCCTATGAATGAACTTCTGGGGGCTTACAACGTCTACGTGGGGGGTGATCCCAGCGACAGGATATGCGGCCTTGGGCTGGGGACGCGCGCAGATCCCTATAGAACCCATCACACTTGTTTCGATCTCACCTTCCAGCGCACTTATCAGCCGTAAGAGAGAGTTGCGATGTTCTCTGACCTGAAGCTTAGACATTGGCTGTTTCTCGTGCTGGGCTGCGCTCTGGGCCTGGCCCTCGGTCTGTTCATCACCTGGCAGGTGTGGCCGGTGGTGTACTACGATACCGATCCCGTTGATCTGCGCAGTGAGCACAAAGACGACTACGTAGTCATGGTGGCGGCCGCGTACGCCCAGGATGGTGACCTGGAGTTGGCCGCCCTCAGGCTGGATGAGCTGGGTTTCGAGGACGCCAAGCAAGTCGTGGTGGGCCTCTTTCAGAGACATCGAGAGGCGGGATACGAGGGGGAGAGCCAGACCCTCGCTCGACTGGCCTATGATTTGGGAGTGGAGGACGTGGCGCTACTGCCATACATCGAAGGGCCCACTGCCACTCCGCAGATCGTCGCCTCCCCGACCATAGCAGCCACCTTGGAAGCTACGGCGGTTCCTACTCCCACAGAGCCTGTGCCGGAACCCACGGTCACGACCACGGAACCACCCCCCGAGGCCAGTCCCACCCCAACGGAAACCCCTGAGCCACCGACGCCTACGCCTACGGAACCGCCTGCCGAGGATACCGCTACGCCGTCGCCCACGGGGGAGTTCGATTTCCAACTGGTGGAGCAAGAGGACCTGGGTTGCAGCAGCGAAGGGGCTGGCGACTATATCCTGGTCTACGTCCAGGACGAGGAAGATAGAGGCTTGGCTGGCGTCCAGATCATGGTCGTGGGCCCCGAGGGTGAGGACGTTCTCTTCACTGGCATGAAGCCAGAGGTGGCCCCAGGTTTCGCCGATTTCCGGGTCACCACCGCCGGCACCTATAAGGTGCAAGTTGTAGACGGCACGAGCCAGACAGCAGAAGGGCTCATGTTCGACGATGGCTGTCCTGGCGACAAACCCTACCATTCGTGGAGAGTCACCTTCAGGCGAGTGAGCCAATAACTGCTGACTATTGCTCCCGATTCGGATCCCGGCAGGCGATGCCGTACTCGCCAGGCGGCGGCCAGCAGAGGTTGCAGGAGATGCAAGTCGATGCCTCTTGGCCCTCGTGCAATCGTGCAGGTAGGTCTGGCTCGCGGATGAAAGGGCGGGACATGGAGATGAAGTCAGCGCTGCCTTCTTGCAGGACACTCTCCATGACTTGCTTGGAGCGCATCCCGCCGACCAGGATAATGGGCAAGTCGGTGGCTTCTCGTGCTCCGCGGGCGGCGTCGAGGAAATAGGCTTCGTCCTCCGGACGGAGGATGTCCTTACGGACGCTGGTCTTTCCGATAGCGCCGCTGACCTCCAGGGCGTCAATGCCCCAGTCTGCCAGGTGACGCACGATCTCCACGCTGTCTTTCAAGGTGAGTCCGTCTCGGACTGAATCCTCCATTCCCAGTTTGATGAGTAGCGGATAGTCATCTCCTACCTGATCACGAACGGAGCTGGCTACTTCCTCCAGGAAACGCATCCTGCGTGCGGGAGTCCCGCCCCACCGATCTCGCCGCCAATTGGCCGCTGGGGAGTTGAACTGGTTGATGAGATACCCATGGGCAGCGTGGATCTGAACGCCGTCAAAACCTGCAGCCTTGGCCCGTCCTGCAGCGTCCGCGAAGGCGATCATAAGGTCCTTGATCCCGTCCTCCTTGAGTTCCTGGGGGCGATCCTCTCCCTTCGACAGGGGCACTGGAGAAGGAGCCACAGCAGGGCCTGGGATAGCATCAGCGGCGCACTGCCTGCCGCCATGGTTGATCTGCATAGTCACTAGGCCGCCTTCATCGTGAACGGCAGTGGTCAGCGTCTCTAGAGCAGGGATGAAGTCATCCCTGTGGACGCCCGTCATGTGCAGGTGACAGCGACCTCCCTCGTGGACGAAGCAGTGGCCGGTGATGATGAGACCGATGCGGCCCCGCGCGAGTTCCGCGTACAGATCAGCAAGGGACTGTTCAGGCTTCCCCTCCAAGTCACTCATATACTCTGCGGTGGCTGAGCGTATGAGCCGGTTTGGCAGTTCCAGCGTACCGATGCTCTTGGGCTCGAACAAGATGGACATGGTCCGCACCTCCGTGGACAGCCTCGCAGGAGGCTGTGAATGCCCCGTTGCCTTAGATGAGTATATCACACCGGCCGCGGGCGAAGCAACATGTGGGAGACAAACTGTTTGACAATCTGAGCACGAGTTGGTATACTAGTAACAGATGGAGGGGGTTTCTGCCGTAGAAGTTCGCGGGGATATCCCCTCGTGTGGTGTTGATTGCAAGATAACCGACTAGGTCCTGGGGGAACAGCATCCGTGATAGCCATCTTTCCATTCACCGCCATCGTGGGTCAGGAAGCTATGAAGCGTGGCCTCATCCTGAACGCCATCAATCCTCTCATCGGAGGGGTGCTCATCCGAGGCGAACGGGGTACTGCGAAGTCAACTGCGGCCCGAGCCCTCGCCGCCCTGCTGCCCGATATCGAAGTGGTGGGTGATTGCCCCTTCAACTGCGATCCCTCTAGACCGGATGCGATGTGTGACTCCTGCGCCGAGCGGTACCGTAAGGGCGAGAAGCTGCCGGTGACCAGCACTCCCATCCGGATGATAGACCTCCCAGTCAGTGCTACAGAGGACAGAGTCGTCGGCACTCTGGATATCGAACTGGCTATCAAGAGCGGGGAGAAGCGTTTTGAACCTGGTGTGCTGGCGACGGCCAATCGCGGGATGCTATATGTAGACGAGGTCAACCTGCTTGATGACCACGTGGTGGACGTTCTGTTGGATTCCGCGGCTATGGGTGTGAACATCGTCGAGCGCGAGGGTATCTCGTTTTCCCATCCTGCCCAGTTCATACTTGTGGGCACCATGAACCCTGAGGAGGGGGAACTACGCCCTCAACTCCTGGATCGCTTTGGCCTGTGTGTGATGATCAAGAGCATCGCCGACACTGAGGCGCGCAAGGAGATACTGGTGCGGCGCATCCAGTATGACGAGGACCCAGTGGCTTTCTATGACGCATGGCGCGACGAGGAGGGGCGGCTGGCGCAGCGGATCATCCATGCGAGGGATTTGCTCAATCGGGTCTCGTATTCCGAGGAGGATCTTGTTACGATTACTCAACTCACGGCTGACATGGGTGTGGACGGGCATCGAGGCGATATTGTAATCCTCAAGTCGAGCATAGCCCACGCAGCCTTTGAGGGGCGGGATCGGATCACCTACAGGGATATCCTTCTGGCGGCGGAATTGGCCCTGCCGCATCGTTTGAAGAAACGGCCACTCCAAGAGGGGGAAGCACGGCTGGAGCAGTTGCGGGAACAACTGCGGGAGCTGGAGACTCGGGCGGCCAAGGCCAAAGCTCCGGTCTTGGAAGAGCTTTCTTCTCTGAAGAGTAAAAAAAAACAGATGAGCGGCGATGAGCCGCCTCCAGATGACAATTACCCCCTTTTGGAGTCCATCCCCCAGAGGCAGCAGGACAGCGAGGGGGCGACATCATCCTCTAGCCGACCAGGTATGTCAGTACCCGTCGGTGCACCGCTGAAGGCGCCGCGCTTGACTACTCGTCTGGACCGACTTGCCCGGCGGATATCCGGCCGGCGAAGTCCTACCCGGACGACACGGAAGCGGGGGCGGTACGTGTTCAGTAGGCCCATGCAAGGCCGGATAGATGACATCGCCTTCGATGCCACCATCCGTGAGGCGGCGCCTCATCAAGTCCGAAGGCAACGCTCCGACGTCGCTCTGGCGGTGGAGCGGGAGGACTTGCGGCGAAAAGTGCGAGTGAGTCGGGCAGCCAACCTCGTGCTATTCGTCGTCGATGCCAGCTGGTCTATGGCGGCAGCGGAACGCATGGTGGCTACGCAGGGCGCCATCCTGTCCTTGCTTCGGGATGCCTATCAACGCCGCGATAGAGTGGGACTCATTGTCTTCCGACAAAACGGAGCCGAACTTCTCTTGCCTCCCACTTCCAGCATCAGGCTCGCCGAGAGCATGCTGGGACACATCACGGTGGGGGGCAAGACGCCGCTATCGAGCGGCCTTCACCTGGCTCACCAGGTCTTCGCACGGGAGATGCGTCGGAACCCGCAGGTGATGCCCTTGATGATCCTTCTCACTGACGGGGCGGGAAATGTGTCCATGACCGACATGGCGCCTCGCGAGGAAGGGTGCCGGATAGCGGCGCTGATTCGCGACTGCGATGTCCGCTCGGCGGTGATCAATACCGAGCACAAGTCATTCGACCGAGGATTGGCTCAAGAACTGGCCTTCTATCTCGGGGCCGAATGCTATACCTTGGAGGACTTGGGGTCGGAGGAGCTGTACGAGACCGTGCGCGGCGAGCTGAAGAGCTGAGATGGAAGGGTTCCGACCGGAGCTAGAAGGCATCGGCGGGATGCTGAGATGGTCGCGGTGGGCCGTCTCTCTTGCGAGCACCAGTGGGGCGAGATGGAGCGGGACAAAGGGTGCCTGCTCCTTTGTCGTTCGTCAGTGCTGCTGATCTGGGTGCCGGCGGGTGTTGTGGAGGACGGATGGGACCTTCACAGCGCGGCGACGCACCAGTTCTGGGAGAGACGCGGGTACTCGAAGTTTTTCCTCCCATTTCAGGAAAGAGATGAGATGGAACAGGCTCTCGCTGAGCGAAAGGGTGTGAGGCTGGTCTTCCGGATAGGTCTGGAGACGTGCGGGGGCACGGAGAAGGCGCTATCAGTTTAGCCGGGCTAGCGAGACAGCTTCATGGAGTGAAGCACCTGGTGACCTGCGTCCAGTTGATCGAGAACAGACAGGAAGGCTTATGAAAGAGTATCGCTTCGTACAGGTGGACGTTTTCACTGACGCGCCTTTTGGAGGCAACCCCCTTGCTGTGTTTCCGGAGGCAGAGGGGTTGAGCGGAGAAGAGATGCAGCGACTGGCGCGGGAGATGAACCTCTCGGAGACAACTTTCGTGCTACCGCCCCAGGAGCCCGGAGCTGACTTCAAGGTGCGCATCTTCACTCCAGCGAAGGAACTCCCCTTCGCCGGTCACCCAGTGGTGGGTACCCACTGGGTCCTGGCCAACCTGGGCCGCGTAGCGTTGCGTGAGCCGCTGACGCGGGTGCGTTTCGAACTTGGCGTGGGCGTGCTGCCTGCCGATCTGGAGGTGGCGGACGGTCGGGTTGAGAGAGTGACAATGACTCAGGAGCGGCCGACGTTCTGCGCTACGTTGAAGGATGTGACCGACCTGGCGGCTGGGCTGGGCCTGTCCACCGAGGCGATCAGACGAACGGGACTTCCGGTGCAGGTCGTTTCAACCGGAGCGCCTCAGATGATGGTGCCAGTGCAGTCTCTGGGCGAGGTGCGGGATCTGGATGTTGGTCACCTGCACATCCCTGCCCTCAACCGCGCCTGTCGGGCGGCGGACACTGAGTGCGTGTTTGTGTTCACCCTCGAGACAGAGCGGCCAGAGGCGAATGTGCATGTGCGGTTCTTTGCGCCGTTGTTAGGGGTGCTGGAAGATCCCGCCACCGGGAGCGCCAACGGCGCGCTGGGGGCCTACCTGGTTCACCATCGCGCAGTGCCCGTGACTGAGGGCACCTCCTACATCATCAGCGAGCAGGGAGCGGAAGTGGGCCGTCCCAGTACGCTGTACGTTGAGGTGGACTCGGAGGGTGACGAGATCAGCGCGGTGCGCGTCGGGGGGAATGTCGTGCCTGTGGCTGAAGGCGTCGTGCGGTTCTGAGGGGGAGAAGGTTGCGTCCGGCGCGAGGGGTGCGCCAGGGATTGGTGGTGGTGGCGGGCTGGACGGAGGATGATCGAAAAGGTGGAACGGAGAAGACCTCCCTGGGTTTCTCTACCTGTTGGGCGGAGGGGGCGTTGGGCTGAATGTCTGGCGGAAATGGGTTGAGGCTTCTGGGCAGCCCCGATGTCCGAAACGCAATCCTGCTCAATGAGATAGGCGTCTTGGTCCACAGCGTCGGCATGCTGAGCCGGGAGTTCATCGAGAAAGGGACCGCGTTTCCTCACCACTTGGTCCTGCGGCGTCTCACGAGGGGTAGCGATCCTCGTCTAGCGAGTGAGGACAGTCTCTTCTCGGCCCTGCATAGCTCCCTCAGTGCCCTACTGCATGATGCCGACCGTAAGGCTGTCGCGCATGAACTGCTGACGGACATGGCGGGCAGCAGACTCGGTATTCCCTCCTCGTATCCTGCCTTTGGTGAGTGGGTAGACAGGGCCCTGTTCGCTGCGATCAAGAAGTGCGACGCGGACCACATCGGGGCCTTCGACCAGGTGGCGCACATGGTCAGACAAGTGTGGGCTGATCTGGCGTGGCAACGAGAGCAGGAAGAGGCGATAGGGGCCATAGAGCCATCCTTCATCTCTGTTCAGGGCTTCTATGATGGCCTGGACCAACTGCCATTCGTTGCTGACCTGGTTGAGATGATGGGCCGAACGTGGCATCCCGAGGCGCTGCTACCGCCGGAGGCGAGGCTCCTACGGGTCCTCCAGGAGGGAGAGGAGGTCATGGGTGGGCCAAGGACTTTGGAGGAGGAAGTGCGCTTGAGTGAAGTCCGCCAACTCTACTGCGAGGTCCTGGCGAATCAACTCTTGGAAATCAACAACATCAGAAAGGATGGACCAGGGGACCTGGGCTCCTGGTTTTGGAAGGCACGGCTCTATTCTGCTCCCCAGGCGGCGATGACTCTTCTGAGACGCTTCGACGACGGGGCCACACTCAAGGACGAGGAGCGTGAGGCGGTGCGCTGGTTGGGACTATGGCCCATCACAGAGTGGGCATATGGAAAAGTGGTCTTGTGGCGTCAAGAGGCTGGCGTGGAGATCAGCCTCTGGGAACATACTCGTCGACAGGCCTCCTTGTATAAGTCGGCGGTCGTTCAATCTCTCGTCGAGGGGCGTTGGCCGAAGCCCTCGCAGGTTGCCTGGCGGATGCTGGAGATCAGTCTGGACCAGCCACGGACGGACGCCTTGTCCGGAATCAAGGAACTGGTGGAAGTGGAGTATCCTCTGGGCAATGAGCTGTGTCGCGACGGGAACAGCATCCGCTTCACATTCCCCGGTCTGGAGGATGAACCCGCGGAGGAACTGGTACGACAGCTAGAGAGGGAAATCGTCGATATCGCGGGGTCGGTTCCTCAGATCTCCCTCAGCCCTGCCATGAAAGGACGGCAGGGCATTGCTGTCGAAGCGTCAGAGAGGACTAGACTCGGGTGAGATACTCCCCGGTGCGGGTATCAACGCGGATGGCATCCCCTTCCTCTATGAACAGTGGTACCTGCACCATCAGGCCCGTTTCCAGCTTAGCGCGTTTTGTGGCTCCGGTGGCGGTATTCCCTCTTATGCCTGGCACAGTTTCGGCGATCTTCAGATCGACAGTGACCGGCAGCTCTATCTCCACTGGATGGTCTTCGTACATCGAAAGGGACAGGACGGAGCCTTCCTTGAGGTAGTTGATCTTGTCCCCCAGGGCATCTGCCGAAAGAGCGGGCTGCTCATAGGTCTCGGTATCCATGAAGTAGTAGAGATCGCCGTCCTGGTATAGGAACTGCACTTGTCGCAGCTCAAGACGCACCTCCTGGAACTTGTCACCTGCTGAGAACGTGCGGTCAATGGTGCGCCCCGTGTGCAGGTTGCGCAGTTTCGTGCGCACATTGGCGCTGCCCCGCCCTACGTATGAGTGCTGGTAGTCGAGGACGCGATACAGCTCCCCGTCCATCAAGAAACTGACGCCTTTCCTCAAGTCCGTCGCTGAAATCATCTTCGCTGTCCTTTCCTAGTCATGACTTCCAGTGTGATTCTGGCTAGAGCCGCCTCGATACGGTGAAGTAGAAAGTACTCCCTTGCCACTCGCTGCTTTCCACCCATAGGTGTCCCTGGTGGAGCTCGACTAGGCCCCTCGCTATGGACAAACCCAGACCCAGGCCGTCATGCTGCCGTGTCAAGGAATCCTCCACCTGATAGAAGCGGTCAAATATCCTCTCGTGTTCTTCGTTTCCAATGCCGATGCCAGAATCCTTGACGGCCACTGTTAGGAGATCGTTTGCCATCGAAGCTTCTATCCTGATTGCTCCCCCATCGGGCGTGAACTTGATGGCATTGGATACCAGGTTGGAGAGAACGAGCTCCAGCTTTTGCCTGTCGGCCCGGACCGTGGGCAAGTCCCCGGGCACTTCAACGACGAGTCGTTGTCCCTTCTGCTCTGCGAGGAACCCTAGTTCGCCAACCACGGCCCTCCCGATCTCCAGGGGGTGCAGTTCTTCGAGTTCGAGCTTCATCTCCCCGGTCTCCAGATAGCGAAGGTTCAGCATGTCAGCGACCAGTTTCTTCAGGTGCAGGGCGCTGTGAATTATGGCCTGTGTGTGTTTGCGGGACTCATCACTGACCTGTTCCTCGAGGAGAGTGGCGTAGCCCAGGAGTCCGTCGAGGCCTGGCATGTCGATGTCCATGAGGACAAGTTGGAAATCCCCCTGGTGCGCCACTTCGATAGCCTCACGGCGGGTGAGGACCGCACTAACCTGATAGCCCTTTTCTTGCAGTACACGCCTACAGAAGTCCGGCGTGTCAGGATCGTCGTCAACTATCAGGATTCTCTCCCCGGTCATGTCGATGTCGTTGGCCTCCGATGGTGGTATCGCGATTTTATCGCATACGTGGGCTGAAGTCAACGAAGAGCTGCTCGGTGCTGGCGCAAGAGGCAAAGCAAAGCCCGGCGGGCGCCAGTGCCGCAATTGCACGCGTCGAAGCCGTCACGGGTGGTTGGTTGGCTTGCTGGGCGAGGAGATCAGAATTGTGAGGCAGGACTTCGGCCATTCCGTCTGGAGAGCTGTCTGTCAAGAAGGGTAGGCGGTCCGCGGGTTGGTCACGGCCAGAACTCTCTCTCACATTGAGTTGTACGACGTAGGTATGTTGAGCACGGTGGTTCAACAGGGGGCTGGTAGTTGCCACAGAATCGGAAGTCTGCTATAATTGATGTGTCTTTCCCCAGAGCTTCATTTGTATTGCAACTCCCGGAGAAATGGCATGGTAGGGCCACCTGGTGAGGTTGAGGAGGTTGTCAGAGCCCCGACGGAGGATGCCGAAGCCTCGGCACTGAGCACGGAAGAGGGCTCCGGCTTCTTGACGAAGATCCTGGTCGTGGATGATGAGGAAGTCGTGTGCAGGTTCCTCGAGAAGCTCCTGGAAGGAGGAGGCCACGACGTGCACATATCTCTTGGGGGTCAGGATGCGATAGTCAGGCTGGAAGAGGATTCGTTCGACCTAGTCATCACAGACCTCAAGATGCCAGGCGTGGACGGTGTGGGAGTCCTCCGAAAGGCGAAGGAACTGGACCCTTTGTGCGAAGTGATAGTAATCACCGCGTACGCTTCCGTCGAATCGGCTGTGGAAGTGATGAAGGTGGGCGCCTACGACTACATCAGCAAGCCTTTCAACATAGATCACATCAGGCTCGTGGTAGACAAGGCCATAGAAAAGCGAAGACTGCTGCAGGCTGCTGGGGAGAGGGATTTCTACAAACGCTTGTCCCAGATAGATGGCTTGACCGAAGCATACAATCGCCGCGCTTTTGATGAGCTGCTGAAGGCGGAGATCGCTCGCTCAGACAGGTATCGCCGGCCGTTGTCTCTGTTGATGGTGGACCTTGACCATCTCAAGGTGGTTAACGATACTTTCGGACACCAGGCGGGCGACGAAGTCCTGAGGAGAGTGGCGTGGCTACTTAAGAGATCCGTTCGCAACTGCGACATTGTGGCGAGGTATGGAGGGGATGAGTTTGCTGTCATTCTGGTGGAGACGGGGAAGATGGATGCCATCAGTGCTGCCCATCGGCTGGGCCGCTTGGTGCAGGGAACCGATCGCGCGCGCGATGAGCTCCCCCCCCGTGAGGATCGTGGAGTGACGATCAGTATAGGGGTGGCGAGCTATCCCACTGATGCTGGCGGAAGGGAGGAACTGGTGGAGAAGGCCGACCACGCGCTCTACGAGGCCAAGGCGGAAGGGGGCAATGCGGTGAGACCCACCAGTCTCTAGGGAGCACGAAGTGGTGAAAGGCGTTCACGCCACGATCCAGAAGATCACAGACAACGTGGAGAAGGTCATCATTGGAAAGCACGACGAGGTGCAACTGATCATGGTGGCCCTGGTCTGTCAGGGGCACACCCTCATTGACGATGTGCCCGGCGTAGGAAAGACCATGTTGGCCAAGTCCATTGCCCGGTCTCTGGGCTGCACCTTCAAACGTATTCAATTCACGCCGGACATGATGCCCAGTGATGTCACAGGTGTTTCAGTATATGATCAAAGCACAGGGCAATTCGAGTTCCGTCCCGGCCCGGTGATGGCCAACATAGTCCTCACCGATGAAATCAACCGCGCCACTCCCAAGACCCAGTCCGCACTTCTGGAAGCGATGGAGGAGCGCCAGGTAACCGTCGATGGCGTGACCCATCATCTGGCAAGACCTTTTCTGGTATTGGCCACGCAGAATCCCATCGAGTATGAAGGCACGTTTCCGTTGCCGGAAGCTCAATTGGACCGCTTCCTGATACGCATGAGCCTCGGTTACCCCAGTCCCGCCGACGAGATACGCATTCTGGAGGCGCAACAGTACGCTCATCCTATCGAGACGATCGAGCAGGTTATGGAGAGGGATGAACTGCTCGACATGCAGGAGCAGATCAAAGACGTTTTTGTTCATGACGCGATAAAGGAGTACATCGTGGCCTTGGTTGGGGCCACGCGTCGGCATCCAGACGTCTATCTGGGCAGCAGTCCCCGGGGTTCTTTAGCCCTATACAGATCCAGCCAGGCTCGAGCTGCCGTACTAGGGCGCGACTATGTGATCCCTGATGACGTGAAGGCACTGGCTGAAGCGACCTTGGCACATCGGTTGATAGTCAACCCCTCTGCTAGAATACGCGAAGTAGATCCTCGCACGGTGATCAAGGAGACTCTTCGGACTGTCGAAGCCCCTGGCGCCCCTGTGGAGAGGGGTGCCTAGAGGCATCGCAGTACCTGATGGGGACGCGGAACGGTGCGTATCAGGACGAACTGGGCTATCTTCATTCTATTGGCGTTCATTCTCGTGCCAGCGCTGGTCACCGGACATCCCCTCTTCATCCGCGTGGCATATGTTGTTGTGGTCTTGATTGCTCTCTCCTTTGTGTGGGCCTGCCTCAACATCCGCTGGATCGAGTCATCTCGGCACCTCCGATCCCATAGGTCACAGGTGGGGGGTGTGATTGAGGAGAGGTTTCTTATCAGAAACGAGGGGCCTCTGCCGAAACTGTGGGTGGGCATGCGCGATCACTCGAGTCTGTCCGGCTACCAAGCTGACCGTGTGCTGAGCTCACTACCTGCGCACAGCGAGCGGAGTTGGATCGTGCGCGCCAGGTGTAGGCGGCGAGGGAAGTTCATCCTCGGCCCGGTGACCCTCGTCACTGGCGATCCTTTGGGCTTGTTTCAATTCAGAAGGGAGTTGCCTCTGTGTTCTACACTGGTCGTCTATCCAGCGACCGTCGAGGTGCCGCACTTCGTGGCCCCTAGTGGCCGGCTTTCGGGAGGGGATGCTCTACAGCGCCAAACCCAACACGTGACGACCAATGTGTCCGGCGTGAGGGATTACATGCCCGGCGACAGTTTTAGCCGCATACATTGGCTGTCCACAGCACGAAGGGGCCGCCTTATCTCCAAGGAGTTCGAACTCGATCCCCTGGCGGACATATGGCTGTTTCTGGACATGGAACAGGGTGTGCAGCGGGGTACTCGCGAGCAAGCGCTTGTGTTCGATGGGCTCGACGCCCCGTACAGAGCGTCACCGGCTCCAGAGATGGAACCGAGCACAGAGGAATACGGCGTGACCATAGCTGCTTCTGTTGCCAAGCATCTCCTGGCTCAAAGGAGAGCAGTAGGCATGATCAGCTACGGCCAGCGGCGAGAGATCGTCCAGGCGGACCGGGGAGAACGGCAGTTGATGAAGTGTCTCGAGTCGCTGGCCGTTGTGAGGGCACAGGGACGAGTTCCATTGGCGGAGGTGATCGCCGCGGAGGGCAATCAACTGGGCGGCGGTACGACAGCGATAGTCATCACTCCCTCGACCTTCACCTCTTGGGTGGGTGCGCTACGTGGCATGAAGCGCAAGGGCGTCGATGTTGTAGCCGTGCATGTTGAGGCCAGCACCTTCGGTGCTGCTCCTGGTTCACTAGACGTGGTAGCCAGCTTGGCGGCCAGCAACATAGCTACCTACCTGGTGAAGAACGGTGTACGCCTCGAGGATTCGCTTTCGCAGAGAGTTGGACTTGATAGATGATCATTCGCCGTGGAGATCTCAAAGACCTGAATGCCTGCCTTCTTGTTGAGAACTCATACGTAACCGATCACGTATGGCAGGTTCGGTCCGAGCAGCGACCATACGAAGAAACGATCATTAGCTTCAGGACGGTTAGGTTGCCCCGTTCTGTACGAGCAAGCTCCGCTCGGGATAGGGACTACCTTGTGCATGACTGGGAACGGGGCGAGTGTTTCCTCGTGGCCGAGGAAGATGACGAGGTGCGAGGCTATCTGGACATGACAGTTCAGGCCTGGCATCGCAGTGGATGGATCAACGACATGGCGGTGTCGAAGGACCATCGGCGTCAAGGGATAGGCACCGCCTTGCTCCAAGCCGCTTTCCACTGGGCGAAGGAAGAGAAGCTACGAGCAGTGATGGCGGAGGCCCAGACCAAGAACCATCCTGCCATCTCCTTCCTTCGAAAGCATGGGTTCGTTTTCTGCGGCTTCAACGATCATTACTACCTCAACCATGATATCGCCGTCTTCTTTGTCCGTGCCATTTAGGAGCAAGCGTGCACGAGCGGACCGCGGCCGCCAGGGCTGTGGAGATGGGACACGCCGCGTCTGGGAAACCGAAGGAACTTCTGAAACACCGTGGTGGAAGGGTGCGAAGCCCAGTGGGGCACCTTGCGTGGAGTCACTCGGTCTGGATTCGCGCCTTCTTGGATGACTTGACGTGAGCGCGAAAAAGTGCTATAATTTGAGTGAGATTCGCCACAGGTAGTTCGATCGTAAGCCAGTTCGATTCCTCCTCTTGGCTACAATGTATGAACCCTTCTATGGCTATGCCCCTTCCCGAGACGGTGTTTGCCAAAGCATGACTCCGTGATTCACTCGTGGGGTCAGTGGCGCCTTTGAGCCCCATACGGCTGCAAGCCAGTCCTATTCTGGCTCCAGGAACCAAGAAGAAAGAGGAAACGCATGAGCAATACAAACCATCCTGCGAAGAGCCTGGACGAGCCTCAGTCCAGCCGCAGCGACGCTCTGAACATAGCCGAGCTTGAGATGAAGACCGTGGATGAACTACGGGAGATGGCTGCGGACCAGGGCATCTCTGGTATTAGCCGTCTGAAGAAGCAGGATCTCATCTTCCGACTCCTGAGAGCAAAGGCCGAGGAGCAGGGACACATCTTTGGTGGAGGGGTCTTGGAGATCGTCCAGGAGGGCATTGGGTTCCTGCGTTCGGATCATCTGCTGCCAGGCCCGGAGGATGTGTACGTCTCTCAGTCGCAGATTCGTCGCTTCGGGTTGCGAACCGGCGACACGGTCATAGGGCAGGTGCGCGCGCCCAAGGACTCTGAGAAGTATTTCGGTCTTCTGAGGGTAGAGGCGGTCAATGGGCTAGACCCCGAGGCGGCCAAACGGCGTCCTGTCTTCGAGACACTGACGCCTATCTTTCCCACGGAGATCATTGACTTGGAGACCTCAGGCAAAATCCTGACTACGCGATTGATCAACCTCCTTTCCCCCATCGGTCGTGGACAGCGAGGCTTGATAGTTTCCCCTCCGAAGGCGGGCAAGACAACCGTTCTGAAGCAGATAGCCAATGGGATCTCCGCCAACTATCATGATATCCATATGATGGTTTGCCTCGTCGGCGAGAGGCCGGAAGAGGTTACAGACATGGATCGCTCGGTGGAAGCGGAGGTCTACAGCTCCACTTTCGACGACCCGGTCCAGAGCCACGCAAAGGTGGCTGAGATGTGTTTGGCGCGTGCCAAGCGCCTTGTGGAGGTGGGTCGTGACGTGGTGGTGTTGCTGGATAGCATCACCCGTCTATCCAGAGCGTACAACCTCATTGTTCCCCCGAGTGGGCGAAGCCTGTCGGGGGGCCTGGATCCGGCAGCTCTGTATCCTCCCAAGAGATTCTTTGGAGCTGCCCGCAACATCGAAGAGGGAGGCAGCCTGACGATAATTGCCACGTGTCTGATAGATACGGGGAGCCGCATGGACGACATGATCTACGAGGAGTTCAAAGGCACTGGCAATATGGAATTGCACCTCAACAGGCGCCTGGCGGAGAGACGTATCTTTCCCGCTTTCGACATCGTGCGTTCGGGAACCCGTCGCGAGGAGCTACTGCTAGATGAGGAGACCTTGAGCAAAGTCTGGACTATCCGCAACATGATAGACAGCATGGGAGGAGGCATAGAAGCGCTTAAGCCCTTGCTCTCCTACATGGGCAAGACGAAGAACAACAGGGAATTCTGCGAGAAGCTCAACAAGGAACTCCTCTGAGGCGAAGTGAACTCTGACTGGTGATTGAATGATCAAGTTCCTTGGCGAAGGCAGCATCTCGGATGCTCTTTCCGGTCTTGAGCGCTGGTTCAAGAGAGACGATCTCATACTCGGACGCTATGCTTCCCATGTCATCATCATTCTTGTGATCGCTGTTGTCCTCTCCAGCGGTAGTTTTGGAATCCAGGATTTACCGAAGGGTGAGGCTTTCAGGCTGAGGCTGGCCTCTCGAGAGCCGGCCACGCTGGTCTCCTGGGGCACAGGTGGGCAGCAGGACCCGGACTTCCTGACCAGAGGCGTGGCACCCCTGACCATCATTCCTGAGAGGGGACGGCGGGGCATCATCGTCTATGTCGTCCAGCCAGGAGATAACGTGTCGAAAATCGCCCAGAGCTTCGGGCTTCGGCCTGAAACGGTCTTGTGGTCCAATCCCGAATTGGAAACCTGGCCTGACTACATCACGGTGGGGCAAGAGCTGTTCATCTTGCCTATGGATGGAGCATACCACGAGGTGAAGGCTGGCGATACTCTGCAGAGCATCGCCGAGCGTTATCGAGTGGAAATATCCACTATAGTCGAGAGCGAGTACAACGACTTGGAGGAGCCTTATCAGGTTCAGGCAGGGCAGAGGCTCGTCGTGCCTGGTGGCACAAGGCCCCTGGTACCTCGGTACGTGCGAGCTACCGCCCCTCCGCCGACCGACGCTCCACGGGGCAGCGGTAGCTTCATGTGGCCTACCAGTGGGTACTTGACGCAGGGCTTCTGGTTAGGTCATCAGGCTATTGACATCGGCGGGCCTACGGGGACGCCGATCCATGCTGCTGACACCGGATATGTGTCGGCCACAGGCTGGATGGGCGGCTATGGCAACTACATCATTGTCAATCACGGCAACGGGTTCGAGACCCTCTATGCCCACCTCAGCGAGATTCGGGTGATAGCTGGTCAGGGGGTGCAACGAGGGCATCTGATCGGCTTGATGGGGAGGACTGGCCGCTCCACTGGTCCTCATCTGCATTTCGAGATTCGTCAGGGCGGGATCAAGCGTAATCCTTTGGGCTTCTTGCCGCGAGGATAGGCTCGAGAGTACTCCTCCTCGGGCCTCTTGTCATGTGATTGCGGGCTGAGGATTGAAGAGACGCAGATTCTTCGTCGGGACCTCGGGCTGGAGCTACAACCATTGGCGTGGTCTCTTCTATCCCGCCGACATGCCCCCTCGCCGGTGGTTCACTCACTATGCCCGGTACTTCTCCACGGTAGAAATCAATTACACGTTCTACCGATTGCCTGCGGAGAAGACATTCCTTCGCTGGCGAGAGCAAGACCGTCGCCGGTTTGTCTACGCCTTGAAGGCCCCTCGTACTATCACCCATCTCAGGAAACTTCGGGAGTGCAAGGAGGTTGTTGATCGATTCCTAGACCGGGCGAGGCTCCTCGGAAGCAAGCTGCGTCCCATTCTGTATCAGTTGCCACACAACTGGCATTGCAACATCGAACGCCTGGACGGATTTCTGAGGCTGCTGCCCGCCGATCTACACCACGTGATCGAATTCCGACATGAGAGTTGGCATGACGACGAACTCCTGGACCTGCTGCGAGAGAAGGGGGTGATCTCTTGTCACGTTAGCCTTCCGGATTTCAACTGTCCCATGGTCGTCGCTGGTTCCATTGTCTACGCGAGGATGCACGGCGTTGGCGTCAAATACAGTGGTAGTTACGACAAGGAGCAGTTGCATGAGGTGGCCGGACGGGCAGCCGATTGCCTGGATCAAGGATACGACACCTTTGTGTACTTCAACAACGATGCTCAAGCTCATGCCGTCCAGAATGCCTGGGAGCTGGAACGGTTGGTCGAGAATCTGCTGGGAGGAGATGATGCGCAAAGAAGCTATGCTCTACAAGAAGTTGGATAGTGGACTGGTCCGCTGCACCCTGTGCGCTCACCGCTGTACCATAAAGCCTGATCGTCTGGGGATTTGCGGTGTCAGGCAGAACCTGGAAGGCACTCTGTGCACCTTGGTCTATGCGGAGGCCATCGCCGTGCACGTGGATCCCATCGAGAAGAAACCGATATACAACTTCCTGCCTGGGACGCGAAGCTTTTCCATAGCCACTATAGGCTGCAACTTCCGTTGTACGTTCTGTCAGAATGCTGACATCTCTCAGGCACCCAAAGATGGCATAACTCTGAAGGCGGAGGAGTTCCCGCCTCCACAGGTCGTGGCTGCGGCTGAGAGGCATGCTTGCGACAGCATCGCGTACACTTACACGGAGCCGACTGTCTTCTTCGAGTATGCCTACGATACGGCGAAGCTGGCCCACGAAAAGGGCATAAGCAACATCTTCGTCACCAATGGCTACATGACGATGGAGGCGCTGGAGGAAATCGACCCCTATTTGGATGCTGCCAATGTTGATTTGAAGAGCTTCGATGATGAGTTCTATCGCAGGGTGTGCGGTGCCAGGTTGCAACCAGTGCTGGAAACCATCGAAGGCATGCACAAGCGAGGTGTCTGGGTGGAGGTGACAACGTTACTGATTCCCGGTCTGAACGATAGCGACGGTGAGTTGAGGCAGATTGCTGAGTTCATCGCTGAGGTAAGCCTGGATGTCCCCTGGCATGTTTCCCGCTTCACACCCCGGTACAGGATGCTCGACCAGCCCGCGACTCCCGTGGAGCGGATTCACCGCGCGGCAGAGATCGGGCGAGAGGCTGGACTCAACTACGTGTACGTCGGAAACGTGCCTGGCAATGCTAATGAGAACACGGTCTGCCCGTCCTGTGGAGCGGTCGCGATCAGCAGAGTTGGCTATCATACGACATTGAATCTGGAGGGCAACAAATGCGCATCTTGTGGTCAGGAACTGGCTGTCATCCGTAGCTAGACGGGGGGAGGGTGCATGTTCGACAAAGACGAACTGAAAGAACTGGCTGGGTATCGAGATGATGAGAACCTCATCATCAGCTTCTACTATCCCTTGGAGAAGGGGGAACCAGCCGAGGAAGGAGCTATCATCAGGCTCAAGAACTTGATCAACGAAGCTCAAGCATCGAGAGAGGACTGGACGAGTGCCCAGGCCCAGTCCGTTTCCAGTGATCTGGCTCGCATTGAGCGCTTGATGATGGACGAGCGAATCACGAGCAAGGGAGGGCTTGCGCTCTTCGCTTGCTCCGCCGCCGATTTGTGGAAGGTGTATCATCTGCCGGACAGAGTGCGGCCTTTGCTGGTGGTGGCTCATGCTACGCGGATGAGGCCGCTGATGGAGACCCTGAATAGGCACAGACTGTACTGCACAGTCCTGGTGGGGAAGGGAAGGGCACGCATCTTCTTGCTCAACCCCGCTCAAGTGGAGGAGCGCTCAGATGTTTTCGGTGCCGTGCCGGGCCGCCACGATCAGGGGGGGTGGGCACAGGCCAGGTACCAACGTCACCACGATGACCGGGTGATGCACCACTTGAAGGCTACTGCGGATCAGACTTTCTCTCTTTTTCAAGACGAGGAGTTCCACCGGCTTTTTGTGGCCGGCACAGAAGAACTAGTGAGCGAATTCACGGAGCATCTCCACCCCTATCTCAAAGATAGACTGGCAGGCACGTTCTCTATGGAGATGGTCAGCCCCCCTAAGGAGGTACAGGAGCGGACTTTGCTCGTGGCCGCTGAGCTCAGGGAGATCTTCGATAAAGAGATGATCGAGAAGCTGCGGGGGGAGGTGTACACCGGCAACCTCGGTGCAGCAGGGCTGGAGGATACCCTCTATGCTCTACAGAAAGGTCAAGTGCTCACGTTGCTAGTGAATGAGGACTTTGAAGCTTCGGGCCGACGGTGTGCGAGTTGCGGCTCGCTTTGCCTGGCGGATCCCTGTCCCTTCTGCGGAGGGTCAACGGAGCTTTTGGTGGATGTTATCGAGACCGTTGTAAAGCGGGCATTGATAGAGAACTGCGAGACTAGGTTCATCACAGGCGAGAACGCGCTGAGGCTTGCTGAACTAGGGCGCATTGGCGCCCTCTTGAGATTCGCAGGCTAGACAGCAGGTAGACTCTATTCCTCCTTTTCCACGAGAGGCAGGCCCATCTCCCGGCGTAGACCGTTGACCTCCTCAGCCGTGAAACGGTTGTATTCGCTGCCGGGCAGTTTGATGGAGTGCAGGATCTTCATCCTCACCCACTTGCGTACCGTGTTGGGGTGGACGTCGAACATTCTGGCCACTTCACCCACGCGATAGAGTTCTATGGCCGTATCGGCGGGGAGCCCCATCTGCCGCCGGAGACGGTCAATCTCCTCAGCAGTGAAGCGGTTGTAGCGACTGCCAGGCAGCTTTGCAGAGCGGAGGATGTCCCTTTTCACCCACTTGCGGATGGTGTTTGGGTGGACGTCGAACATCTGGGCTACTTCGCCTACACGGTAGAGTTCCATGATTCCGCTCCAAGTAGGAATCCTCCTTGCCTAGTCGCATGGAGGGCAAGCCGCGAGTCCGATGCCCCACATCGCTTCGGCGGAGTCACTGAAGGTCTGTGGAGATCAAACAAGAAACCCAGGAGATGGAAGCTCGCGGAGGGTGACAGGCCGGCTCCAATTCGTTTCCCCAACAATTTGCCTGGATGCCCTGGGATGGCTCCGGAACCTTGCAACCGCAAGTCGGATGGACTACGGTGGCTGCAAACTATGACGAAAGAGGCGACGAGAGTCGATTTGCGGCTCATGTGGGTTCGATGAGGATTATAGGGGACTGCAAGCAGTGTGTCAATGCGCAGACGCGTGTCTTGCCGGCTTGGTTGTGCTCACTGCAACCCAGCACTCGATCAACTGATGTTCGTAACCGAACGGGGATGGAGGCTTACGCCGACTCTGGGGTGAGAGCGGCTGCAGGAGTCTCCGTCGGCGACGGGGTCGCTGTGGGCGTCGGTGTCTCAGTGGGGAGGACGGTAGTGGTAGGCGTGGGGGTTTCAGTAGGCCAAGGGGTTGCTGTCTCCGTCGGTTGGGAGGTCGGAGTAGGAGTAGAAGTGGGCAAGGGAGTGCCGGTGGGAGTGGTCGTTGGCACGGGCGTAGAGGTTGGCAGCGGAGTGGGGGCTGGTGTTGGAGGGGCGTTGTGTACCACCACCTGGACCCTGGCCTCGGCGCTGTAGCCCTGTTTGTCAAAGACGACCACACGTAGAGAATGCAGTCCATTCTCCAGTCTCCGTGTTCTCCAGCGCGCCAGCAGGCCATCGTGAACCGGCTCATGATGAGGGCCGCCTACAGGTCCCCAGCCGATGGGGTCGGGACCGATGCCGTACTCGACTACGAAATGAGAGAAGTCCGCGATGTCGGCGCTGCCCCAGATTTCGACCCTGCCCTCAACCTCCTGTCCCGTTGAAGGGGACGCTATCTCCACTGTGGCGGTATGGGTGTGAAGCTGACACTCCTCTTTTGGGGGCTGAGGGATTCCAGCTCGCTCGGTCCATTCCCGATACTCTTCCGGATAGACCTCGAAGAGTCTCTCCTCAACCGTCTCGACGGGGCAGAACTCTGTCGCCCGCTGTCCAGTGACGGTGCAGACCCCGATTTTCTGATAGATGTTATCTGGTTCGGTAGGTACCGTTCCATCCACGAAGATCTCTGTTCGCGTTTCTGGACAGAGTTCGGTAGGGGCCATGCCCGACCGCCCGCAGATCTCGGCTGTGACCAAGCCTGGGGGAACAGGGAAATCCCTGGATGGAGTGTCGGCCAGGACCCGTTCCATGAAGTTGTGCCAAATGTGGCCGGCTCCCGTGGAGCCAGCCACGTGATCCATGGGCGTGTTGTCGCTGTTCCCCACCCATACGCCAGCGACCAGGTCAGGCGTATAACCGACGGTCCAACTGTCCCGCCAATCGTCTGTCGTACCAGTCTTGGCGGTTGCTGGCCTGGATAGACGGAGGGGGCTGTTGGGGCCAAAGGCGGGAGTGCGGGCCTCATTGTCTGACAAGATATGGGTGATCAGATAAGCGTGCTGTGGGGAGATCACTTGCTGGCCAGGAGGGGGCTGGTATTCCTCTATCACCCGTCCGCGGCTGTCCTCTATCTTCAGTATGGCCGTTGGTGGGATGCGGAGCCCGCCATTGGCAAAGACGGCGTAGGCTGCAGTATGCTCCAAGAGAATGATCTCTCCCCCGCCGAGGGTGAGCGACAGTCCGTACCGTTCCGGGTCTGTGAAGGTGCTAATGCCCAGCCTGTCGGCCATTTCCATCATGGTGGCTACACCCACGAACTGTAGGGTCTTGACGGCAGGGACATTGTAGGAGCAAGCCAGGGCCTGCCGCACCAGAACCGGCCCGTGTTCCTTGCCGTCATAGTTACGGGGCACATAGGGCGGCCCCTCCCAACTGGGGAACTCGGTCCGTACGTCCATGATGAGGGTAGCGGGGGTCCAGCCCTTCTCGAAGGCAGCCACATAGTTGACCGGTTTGATGGATGAGCCCGGTTGCCGCAATGCCAGGGTCACGTTCACCTGACCGTCGATGTCCTCATCCCAGAAGTCAATGCTGCCCATCATCACCAGGATCTCCCCTGTCTGGGGGGTCATGGCCAGAAGAGCCGCGTTGGTGACGTGCCTGTCCGCCAATACAGCCACACGTTCCCGGGCGACCTCCTGGGCTATGGCTTGCATCTCCAGATCCAGCGTGGTATGAACTTGCAGGCCGCCTCGGTAGACCATCTCAGTGCCGTACTTGTCCTCCAGGAGTTTACGCACGTACACCACGAAATGGGGGGCCTTCATGCTTACTCGCAGCGGGGCGAAATCCAGTTCCTCGGCCCAGGCGGAATTGGCTTGGCTGCGCGTGACGTATCCCTCCTTGACCATCAGCCCCAGCACCACCTTCTGGCGTTCTTTGGCGGCGTCGAGATTGGTGTATGGGTCATAGATGGACGGCGATTGAGGCAGGCCTGCCAACAGCGACGCTTCAGCCAACGTGAGTGCGCGGGCGGATTTGCCAAAGTAGGTCTCTGCGGCGGCCTGAATGCCGTACGCCATGTTGCCGTAGTAGATCTCGTTCAGATAGATCTCAAGGATCTGATCCTTTGTGTAGCGACGTGTGATCTCCTGGGCCAGCACAGTCTCCTGTATCTTTCGAGTGAAAGTCTGCTCAGGGGAGAGAAAGATGTTCTTGACCAGTTGCTGGGTGATGGTGCTGGCTCCGGAGACTATCTCGCCCTCGCTGAGGTTCAGCCAGACGGCCCTTCCTATGGCCAGGGGATCAAAGCCAGGATTGCTGTAGAAGGTCTTGTCCTCGGTGGCGATGGTGGCGTGTATGAGATGATCAGGCATCTCCTCGATGGGTACCACCGTGCGCCGACCGGCGTTGGGATCGAAGACCTCGTACAGGAGTTGGCCATGTCGGTCGTAGATCTTGGTGCTCATGAACACGGTGCGGGCGCTCAGCTCCTCCGGTGGGGGCAAGGTCAGAGCGTAGTATGCGTAGATGGTGGTGCCTCCCACCAGGCCGACGAAGAACAGGAGAACGGCCACCAAGACAGTGATCAGTAGTCCCTGAACGAAGAGGCTAAGAAGACCTCGGTGGCCCTGGTCGCGGCTGTGGTTCGGAGGAAGAGTTGTGTGCCTAGTTGGACCCATGTTGATGTCGCGCATTGGCTAGTGGGGAGAGACTGTGTTCGCTCTACAATACTAAACGCAGAAGGGGCGCAAAGGTTCCACTGTCTGTCAGCGTTACAAGGCCCGCTCCAGGGCCATCAGGAGTTCGTCTTCCTCCCCGGCTAACACGGTGCGCGGATCCAATAGGAATCGCCCGCCCTCAATGCGTCCTACCACGGCTGGTTCTCCCGTCCTTAGGCGGTGTGCCAGTCGATTGGGTGAAGGGGGTTGTAGAGCCACGAGCCTGGTGGGTAGTGTCTCACCGGGGAGTGAGCCGCCGCCCACGGTGGAAAGGCCGAAGACTACCTCCACCTCCGCCCCCATCGCCTTCAGCCTCTCTGCCAATACGTCAGCGCGCTGCTGGATCTCTTCTACTCTCAGGCTGATCATACGCCAGACAGGGACCTTATCTGTGACCTCTTCGCGCAAGTAGTGCAGCAGGGTCGCTTGCATTCCTGCGATGGTGGTCTTGTCCACTCGCAAAGCGCGGGCCAGCGGATGCTGCCTCAACGAGGCGATGAGATCGCCACGACCGACGATGAGGCCTCCTTGAGGGCCGCCCAGGAGTTTGTCTCCGCTAAAACAAACTAGGTCAGCGCCTTGCCCTACGCTCTCCTGCACCGTTGGCTCGTGGGCTAATCCGAAGGGAGCTGTATCCAGAAGGGTCCCACTGCCCAGGTCTTCCACAACAAGCAGACCATGGTGCCTGGCCAGATCCACCAACTCGCTCAAGGTGGCTTGTTCAGTGAAGCCCAGCATTCTGAAGTTGCTGTGGTGCACACGCATCAGCAGCGCTGTTTCCTCAGAGATGGCTTCCTCATAGTCCTCAATACGGGTCCGATTGGTGGTACCTACCTCCAACAATCGAACTCCGCTCTGAGCCATCACCTCGGGAATGCGGAAACCGCCCCCGATCTCGACCAGTTGGCCCCGGGAGATGATCACCTCCTGTCCCCGGGCCAGTGCGGTGAGAGCGAGCAGAACAGCTCCGGCGTTGTTGTTGACCAACAGGCCTCCCCCAGCGCCTGTGAGGTGGCGCAGCAACTCCTCGGCGTGGACGTATCTCGAGCCCCTTCGCCCAAGGTCCAAATCGTATTCCAGATTGGTGTATCCCTCAGCCGCCAGCTTCATGGCGGTCCTGGCGTCATCGCTCAAAGGAGCGCGCCCCAGATTGGTGTGGATGATCACCCCGGTGGCGTTGATGACTTGACATAACGTTGGTCTCCCGCTGGTCCTAACGTCCTCGAGCACTCGCTCGACCAGTGCGGTCAAGGGAAGACAGGACTGCCCTTCCGTTATGTCTCGGCGGGCCTGTTCGATGATGTGCCGGACACTGTCTAAGACAAGATAGCGTCCCTTGTCCTCGATCAGTTGTCTGATCTGGTCGGTTTGAAGGACCTTGTCAACGCTGGGCAGCTTGCGCAGCTCCTGCTGCATGTAGTCTTCCCTTCACTTTGATGGGGGATTGACCCTCTTTCGATTATACTTGAATGACTGGGTCGGGGCAATTGGTCACACGGAGGATGTGCAAGAGCACTTCTCGAAGCTGGAGGTGAACCGCAAATCCTGCCACACGAGAGCTTACTGAAGAGGTGCATCCAGGCCCTGCCGCGTTTGGATTACTGAGACAGCGATCGCAGTGAGATTCGCCGAACGATGGGCTTCTCTCAGGGTGTTCAGCTAATTCAGTACCTCAGAGGTTGAGGGTTTCGCTGAATCGGTCCCCTGTCACGACCACCATGGTAGCCTGATGCTGCTTTGTCGAGGTCTCTTTGACGTTGGCCATGCTGGGCGCAGCGGAGAAGCAAATCTGCTGGTCTCCCAGGCCAGATGCGGTATCATGGTAGCGCAGTGCGCGCGGGACAAGTTGTCAACTTGTCCTGCGTTCTCAGTCATCTAGCTGCGACGGTTGCAGTGGATTCGGCTACGTGGGTGCATGGGCGTAGCAACTCCTCCTTGGAGGAGGTGTTGTACTACGCAGATGACTGCGAGATGCAGAAGTGTGGGACCAACGGAGTGCGAGGGCGGCCGTGTAAGGGTGTTGGCCGTAGGAGGGGTGGTCAGCGTGTCCGGTAGGCGGCTCGCGGGCTTGCTCGCGCTGAACAGGCCGTCGGAATATCGTTTCTCGAAGGCGGTTGGAGCGATGCGGCCGAGCTTGACATTTGTTGCAGAATGTGCTAGTATGTAGCCAGGTCGTGGGTACGCCGCGAACAAGTCTGGACAGGTTCGTACTTTAGTGGTACTCGTCACACAAGGAGGTGATGCCAATTGACAAAAGCGACTACTCTGTTGTGAAACCGCGTGACACTAGAAAGCCCATTGGAGGGAAAGTAGGAGGTTTCCAAAATGGCAGAGAAAACTTTGTTCGCGCGTAAGGCGACCGGGTTGGTGCGGGAGATCGGTTTTACCACGGCAGTGATCCTGGCCATCGCCAACGTGGTGGGCCTGGGCTGGCAGAAACGTGTCTTCCAGTCCATCGGCGCCGAGTCGGTCATGCCTTCAGAGATGTTCCTCGGCATACACCCCATGATCATGGCCTTCTTCCTGGTGGGGATTCTGATGCTGCTGTCGATCTACTGCTTCATGGTGTTGTCGTCAGCCATGCCTCGCTCGGGAGGAGGCTACGTGTTTATGTCGAGGATCCTGAGCCCCGGCTACGCCTTTGTGGCCACCATGCTGGAGTTCCTCTCCGTGGCCGTCTCCTACGGCCTGATCGCGGTGGCTTGCTACGAGGCGACGCTGATCTTCGGCGGCCTGGCGGGGATTGACACCAGTGCGGTGTACAATCCCTATTTCATGAGCATCTTCGGCATCGTGGTCATCGTCATCTTCAGCGCCCTAGCATCCCTGGGGGCCAGGATGACGGGGTACGTTCTCCACATCATCTTCTGGATCCCGGCGGCCATCTTGGTGCTGGTGTACGCGGTCTTCTTGCTGGCCAGCCCTGCCAACATGGAGGCTGGAGTCCAGACGATGTGGGGACACTCCGCCTCGGAGTACACCCAGGCGGCGCTGGCTCAAGGCATGGTCTCTTCGGGCAGCTACTGGAGCGCCGTGTTCACGGCCAGCTTCTATGCCTACTGGGCCTACATCGGCTACGCCGCCGCCACCTTCGTGGCGGGTGAGGTGAAGGAAGCGAGCCGTAGTCTGCCGAAGGCCATCCTGGTCTCAGGGCTGGTCATCATGGGTATCTACATGACGATATCCTTCCTGCTGGCCCGGGCGGGCTCCATGGCCGGTGTGGCCGCGGCGACAGGCTGTAGCCTCCTAGACGCCGTAGGCTACCTAGGTCCCGGGGCGGGGAGCTTTGCGGATGCAGGCTTGCCGGCCATCGGAGCGTGGATGCCGACTTTTGCCGGCATCGTGGCCTACGGCCAGTTTGGCGCGCAGGGCGGGCAACTCTTCGGCTGGCTGCTGCTGGCCTTTGGCGCGTTGTGGGTGGCGAATGACATCCCGCCCTTCATCCTGACTTGCTCGCGGATGATGTTCGCCATGGGCTTCGACCGCATCTTGCCGGAGTGGGTGGCTGATATCAACGAGAAGTGGCATTCCCCGGTGAACGCCATCATCATCACCTCCGTAGCGGCCCTGCTGGGTGTGGTGGCCGAGGCGGACTTGTTTGGGGCCGCCGGCCTCAACCTGGCGTTCCTCCACCATCCCTTTGGACAGGAGTGGATCACCCCGTCCGGCGCTGTGGTGGCCACAGACATGTGGGATGCTCTGTTCTTCATCGGCGTGGCCCTGGCCTGCGCCTTGTTCCCGTCGAGGATGCCGGAGGTCTTCGAGCGCGCGCCGTGGCGACAGAGCAAGACCACTGTACAGGTGCTGGCATGGTTGGCCGTTGCCGCCAACGTCCTACTGGCTGCAGGGATCACCTTCCTGCCCAACGGTTGGGGATTTGGCCCGCTCACGGGCAACTGGATCAGCGTCCCCTTCTGGTTCACCATTGTGCTGATCCTGATCTTCCTAGGATTGTACTACTGGGGCCGGAGCAGAGCACAGCGTGTCGGCGCGGATTTGACCACGATCTTTGCCCAGATCCCGCCTGAGTAGCTGTTCTGGCGTTCGTGGCGTGACTACTTGAGGCTCTCCGTGGGATGGGCTCACGGAGAGCCTTCTTTTCAACCTGCGGGAGGGTCCAGGCAGGCTCAGGATGCGGGTTATGAAAATGGTGAAGGCTTCAGGCTCAGGGTGAGTACGGCAGAAGCTCAGGTGGGGGATTCTTCGTTGGTCAGAATGATGTCTCAGGGAGAGGTCCAAGCGCGAAGAACTCTGTGACTCGGTGAACTTCCCTCTCGACAGCGAGCGCCGCGATCAGGCGCATTCCTTCAGATGCATTGGATCGTTGCCCCAAGATGGCCATTGTGACCCGTGTACTTTCCACTCTTGAGAGCGCCGGCTGAGCAGGCACTCAGCGCAGCCAAGAGACGTATCGAAGCCAAGCGTCATGCCAGAACAGACGCGCTGGCTTGACTTCGATACGCTGGTTTCGATACGCTAGCGCTACTCAACCCAAGCCGCTACTCAATCCAAGGATCTCGATACGTTTCGCTAGTCGATCAGCGCTCGCCTCTGGCCAGAGTGGCGATGTTACTCGGACTGAATTCGAGGGGGAATGTCCCCGAACTTCGCGTGCTTGGGCGGGAGGCGCTCAGCTTGCCCTCATAGCGATCTAGTGCTACAATGAGAATAGGTACTGACGGTAGGACAGCCAGAGTGCAGGGCAGAAGATGGAAGTCAAGGATTACCTGGTAAAGCTGGAAGACAACCTGATCGTGGGGAGCGGAAAGTGGGTGGCCGATTTCAACGAATCCTTCTGGGAGTATCCCATGGGGGATCTGGTTTTCGACATGTTCATCACCGCCAAGGTGAGGCCCAAGGGTTTCTTCCTCTCCAAAGTGGCAGCCTGGCTGACCACTCCCAACTATTATGTCGCCTGCTTCGGCTATTCCAAAGACCCGGGGTTGAAGCGCCTGCATGAGATCTTGACCACCATCTCCAGATTCCTGAAGGAGGAGGAGTTCGCGTGGGCGTGGTTGGTCATCCCCCATGAAGGCGAGTTCTCCAGAAAAGCCAGGATGATGGTGGAACATACCGACGTTCGGGAAATCGGCATCGCGCTGGTGGATCTGAACTCTCAGGAGATAATCAACAGTGCCTCATACTGGTCACAGAGGATGCCCAGGTTCATCAAGTGCTTCTCATGAAGACCCTTGCGCCTATTCAATGGATGAATCTTGCCAAGTCTTTGATTATCTTCTTCATAATTTCCTCCATCGTCTGGATCGCGGCGAACTATGTCATGTTCAGGGAGTTTTTCATCGGCTGGCCAGTTCTTCTTGGCAACGCGCTCGTAACTGGTGTGGGGGGCTGGTGGTGGTATAGGCGTGAGTATCACGCGGTTTTCTCTTGGGATCAGCAGGGTTTCAGGCTACGACGGAGCGGGGGAGACAATAGTCCGAAGAAGTGGCGCGATTTCTCTCGAGTGTCCCTCTTTCATGAGGGATATGGCAGATTCGTGGTGAGGCTCTACCAGGACGATGGCGCGAGGGTTGACATACCGGCATCCGACTTGAAGCTGGATCCCTCGGACTTCCGCTTTGAAGTGATGGAGTTGATCGAGAGCAAGTCGCCGGCTGAGGGGTCGAGAAGCCTCGGAAAGGAGTCATAGTGGCGGGACCAACCGAAGAGAATTCGACTCGAACGATAACCATGGAAGAAGAGGTGCGGCGAGTAGTTGATGCTGCCCGAGAGAGAGGACTACATCTGAGGGTGATCGGAGGTGTGGCGGTCAAGTTACATTGCCCCAGCGCTGAGCACCGCTCCATGGCGCGCACCTATGGCGATGTAGATTTCATCGGCTACCGCAGCGAGCGAACGAGGGTAGACGAGTTGATGAAGGACCTGGGATATGAACCCAACAAGCGGTTCAATGCGCTCCAAGGGCACCGGCGAATGCTGTTCGACCATCCGGAACTGGGGTACGATGCCGACATCTTCCTGGACGTCTTCGTCATGTGCCACGAACTGAATCTGGCGGGCCGGCTGGAGATGGACGAATACACGGTCCCTATCGAGGAGCTGCTGCTTTCGAAGCTACAGGTGATCCAGCTCAACGAAAAGGATATCAAGGACACCTTCGCCATGCTCTGCGATCACGACATCGCCGAGGTTGATGATCGGGACACCGTAGATCCCAGGTTCATCGCCAAGCTGTGCAGCAACGACTGGGGCTGGTACAAGACGCTCACCATCAACATCGACAAGATAACTGAGCTGGCCGATGACTACCTGGAAGAGAATGAGAGGGAAGTCGTCGTCGAGCGCCTGTCCGTCCTCCGTCGGATCATCGAAGAAGTACCGAAGTCAATGAAGTGGAAGATGCGGGCCAGGATTGGCGAAAAGAAACGCTGGTACCAGTTGCCGGAGGATGTGGTGACCCACCAGTACTGAGTCTTGACGGTCGGACACGGTCCCGTAAGAAGAACAGGCACCCCATACTCGAGTATGGGGTGCCTGTTGTGTCCTCGTGTCCTGGGAACCGGCATATCAGGCGTCAATCCTCCGAAGCTGGATGAGTTTGGTCCCGTCGATCTCAACCAGGAACCCCTTCAAGATACCCTCGCCATACTCGCTTCCTGGATTGAGGCACTCTGTACGGCCTAACTTTATCCGTCCTGGACTTTCGTGGATATGGCCGTGCAATCCCAACAGCGGCTGGTACTTCTCGATGATCTTGCGAACCGCAGTGGAGCCGACTGGCAGCATCTGAGTATGGCCGCCCCTGACAGCGACACTCAGATCTTTTTCCAGCATCGGGGCTTGGTCAATGAACGTGTTGTGCGGTGGCACGTGAATGCAGAACACCGCCGTTTCTAGGTTCTTCACCTTGGCCACCGTCCGTTCCAGCCTCTCTTCCAACTCTTCCTCGGAACACTCCCGAGGTGAATCGAAGGGAGTGGGGTTCGACCAGCCAAAGCATAGCACTTCGTGCTCTTCGTCCAGTTCTACGACCTCTTCCTCTCCAAAGATCACCTGCGGGTTGGGGTCGGCCCGGATGACGTCATCAATGGACAACTTATCGTCGTTGCCTGGGCTCATGATCACTTTGCAGTTTGGAGGCACGCGGTCGGGAATGAGGGTCAGCCAATACTCGATGATCTCGCACTCCATCTTCTCGAACAGGTCTTCTTTGTATTGGTCGTCCTCGGCGATGCGATCCACCTCCTCTGGGGTGGTGCGGTAAGGGATATAGGTGATCATGCGGCACTTCTTCTCGAATTCAGGGACTTCATCTTCGGATAGCACGAGTGGCTCCCCGTAAAGGGCAGCATCGTACTTGGCATCGGGCCTCTTGACGATGGGTATCAGTAGCTTGCCGGTCATGTCGCCGCTCAGGATCAAAGCATCCAGGTCGAAGTACTTGGCGGCGTTCAGGAATTTCCGCCAGACTGTCTCTGAGCCGTGGAAATCGGTGGAGAATAGAAACCTCGTTTTGGCCATGGACATACCTTCCTCTCTGTGTTCTCACTGCCAGACAGGGAACTGCGTCTTGTGATATCGGTGGTTCACAAGTATGTGATTGTCAATTGTACCACTTGCGGTCGGAATTGCCAAACCTAATCGTTGTAGAAGGAGCGTGGAAGAGTGCTTCTCAAAGCTGCCGCTGGTTTCATCCTGAGCGCTGTCCTGAACCTGTCGAAGGTGGTCCCTAGGCCGTATCGAAGGCGGTAGTCCAGCGGACGGCGGGATTGGGAATCCCGCCGCAGCATGGAGGTGTTGCACTTTCTCAGCACGCTCATCATCGAAGTCGGAAACTCTGATAGGAGGTAGCTTCATGTATGACAAGATACTGGCTCCCCTGGACGGATCTGGGTTGGCCACGGGGTCAGCTCCTCACGTCCAGGCCATCGCGGCCACTCATCGGTCCGAGATCATTCTGCTTCAGGGGTTTCCGGCGATAGGAGTGTTGACCATGGCGACGGCGAAGGAGCAAGAAGAGGCCGAAGAGCAACTGGTGGAGGAGCAAGCGCTTCTGAACGAGGGCATCAGCGCGCGGCACGGCACCAGCCCCGGATCGGATTCAGTGGCAGAAAGAGTCCCTTATGGCGAGGTGCACGATGTCGATTCGATCGCCATGACCACCCATGGCCGCAGTGGGGTCAGCCGTTGGGTACTTGGCAGCGTAGCCTCCAAAGTGCTGCGAGGTACGAGCAAGCCCATTCTGCTGATCAGGTCGCCTGGAGCCCCTATATCGGCGACCTAGAGATGCTGTTCGCTTTTCTCGCCGACAGCATCAACTGAGTTCTTCGTGGCCCATTTTCCTCAGCGCTTGCACGCCTGGGAAGTAGTTTCCCGTGTCAGGGTGCGCTCGGCAGTACGCGCTCTTGGGGAATCTTATGTCTCCGACCGACCCGTGACCCGGAAGGTTCGGTTCCGAGATGTCGCTCGGAGAGGGAAAGGGAGTCCGGGGCTTCAGTCCTTGGGCTTGAGGCCCAAGAATCTGGCCATGAACTCGAACCAGGTGCGGAAGCCCATAGTGACCAGAATGAGGCCGCCGATCAAGCCGGCCTCGCCGATGAAGGCCGCAAAGAGGTTAGGCATGTAGGATGCTCGGTAGTTGATGATCTCGTCACTGAAGTCGACCACGAAGGCGACGAGTATCATGAAGAAGCCGACGATGATCCACTGCCAAGACGTGGTGGCGATCTCTGGATATCTCCGCCCAGCTCGCAATAGCTCCACCAATACGCCTATCATGGCTATGACTTTGACTCCCTCCAACAGTAGCCTAAACATATCGGGCGACTGTACCAGCATGTTTCTTTACTCCTTTCGTGGAAATGCTAGGGGCGCATTTCGTCGGTGCGCCCCTCTGTTGTCGGCGCTTCTCGGCCGGTACGCGGTTACGGGCTCAAGCTTCCTTCTTTGCAACCTCAAAGGTGCAGGTGTCGTCACCCCTGGCCCGACAGAGGGTCTCAGTGACTACCGGCTCGCCCAAGCCGGGTATCGAACTGAGCAGACCCTGAATGAACCCCGCCAAGAATTGGCAGCGTGGCAGGGAAGAGAGCAGGTTCCTGCAGAACGGGCAGGCCAGTACGTCCAGGCGATTCCCTTGCGCGTTGGCTATCGCGAAGGGAGCCACCGCTGGCACAACAACCAACTCCAGACCCTGCGCTATGGACGGGGGAATGCTCATGCTGGCATACCTCTGCCCAAAAAGCACTGCCCCAGCCCTCTGTCCCAGAGTCATCAGTATCGAATCCCTCTGGTCCCCCTCAATAGAGCGGTCGAACTCCATGACCAAGGCCACGAGGTCAGGATAGGCGCCAACGATCTGGGCCAGTAGGGGCTCAATCGAAGGCTCTTCGGGTTGGACATCCACAGTCGGCCGTGTGCGCCTTGTCATCTCTGCGGTAAGTTTTCTGGCAGCTAGGTTGGCTGTAAGGTTCAGGAGAGGCACGTTGATGTCTCGCACGCAAAGTATGCACAAGCAACCCTCTCGCAGGGGTTTGACCACTACCCGTCCTTCCGCGTAGAGAAGGTCGATGTCCCGGACCTTCCGCCGACGGGTGACAAAGAGGCCGGCGGTCGTCTGAGTTATGGTTCGGCCAACTGTTGTGAGGATGGCCTCATCGAAGACATCAGGTAGGGCAGACGCTAGGACTCGTCCGTCGCCATCGCACACGAAACAGCCCGTGACGCCCATCACGCCGTTGATGTCTTCCAAGGTCCTTTGCACGATTCCTCCTTGTCCAGTCATATCATTGCCAGTGAGCGAGGGTTTGCTGCGCCTGGGCAGCCACCACAGCTGGCGACGCCTTATCACCCAATAGGAGGCCGACGAAGGATTGTGGTTCTTGGAGGATGAGGATTCGGTACTGAGTCATGGTTACTACTCCCCAGTCGAGGGGACCCAAGGCGAGAGCGCGGCCTATCTGATTGGCCGCGTTCCCTACGAAGACGGCGACCGCGCCTTCCTTCTCCGCCTGACCCTCCATGGCTTCGGCCAGGACAATGCCGTCAATGGCCACGATGACGGATCCGTTGATCGCTGTCATGTCCTCGAGGGAGTGAGCCAGTCGTCTGAGTCTGTCGTTCAGCGATCTCCTGCCTTCGTCGTTGGCCTCCCCTAGCCCTCAACGTGAGTTGCTCTTACAGGACAGTATAGCGGATTCGTGGTGCTGAGTCAATGAGAAGATGGTACCAGTAACCAGCGTGGTGGGTGCTAGCTAGGGGTGTGGAAGTGCGGAAGGGACCTGTCGGCCGAAGACCCGCGAAGGGTGCTCAAGGTCTCGAGAACCACAGCCGGTCGCGTTCCCGACAATGCCGTGGAAGCAGACAGCTAACCACCTGCGACTGGGGTTCCCAGGGTTCCTAGAGATTGGATGGGGCCGAGGCAGGCATCCTTTGGCTACCTGGCAACTCCGTGCAAGAGGTGTCGAACGGACACGACCTAGGCAGGCAATGGCCGTCTGCTATGTTGCCGAGACTCTACCCCTTGCGTTCTTCTCTCGTCATGCGCCAGATGCCGAAGTCGCCCACTGTATCTTCGGTCTCCACTGGCTGATACCATCTCTTTCTGGCACCGATCTTGGACCGCGCCTTCCAGCCCATACTCTTGGGCTCTGCGTCTATGTGGACTTGTAGCTCGCTTATCCTCTTGGCTATGTTGTCTCTGTCATCATCGGACAATGCATCCACCGTCGGCAGCAGGTCCTTGATTCCGTTCAGGTTGGTGGTGAGGGTGTACCAGAACCCCCAATCCTTGGCCAACAGGGTCGCTATGTGCCTGGCGTTGATGGCGTTTCCTTCGTCGCGCTGTGCCAGTTCGTGAGCGAAGAGGAGCGTGAGCGAGTCCTTGAAGTCCTTCTCGCTGAAGCCCACTATCTGTAGCTTCTCCAGCAGAAGGTCTGTGGGGCTCAAGGTGAGGGGGTCGAGTTCCAACCGTCCTCGGAAATCAAGCCGATGGTTCGCCACCATCAATTTGTCGAAGAAGACATCAACGAAGAACCACCCGTTTTGGTGGAAGTAAATCTGCCTCTCAGAGGCCGCCGAGGACAGCGTGGCCCGCCTCTTGGCGTAGCCAAGGCTTTCGAAGAACTCCTGCATCTGTTTGCGACACTTCTTGTAGGTCATGAAATCGAGATCAGTGAACTCCTGTTCACCTTCTCCTAGCCTAGCCAACCTCTGGCCCAGATCCTCGCACTCCAGAGTCTGAAGCCTGATTCCTACACCCCCCATGGCTCGCAGGGTGAGACCACGTTTTCCCCCCTCCTCAACGATGTGGCGCGCTTCGTCCAAGAATACCGAGGAGGGCACCACGCCTCCCCACTCTTTGGGCATGCGGATCTCCCTGGCTTCCTCCTCCATTCTCTGCAACCATACCATCTTCCGTCAACCTCCTCAGGCCAGCTTGTTCAGAGACTCACACGAAATGAAGGAGACCCAGACCGATGATTGACACAATGGTGAACTCGGCGATCACACGCCTCGGCAGATGACCTGCCAGATGCTGCCGGGCCAGTCCAGTGATGACATAGAAGACAAGCAGGAGGAACAAGCCTCCAGCCGTGCCGCTGAGGCTGAGGTGGTTAAGGGCCCAGGCGACCTCTCCCAACAGAGCGCCTCCTGTCATGGCGTATAGCCAAATGCGTCGCGTCCGCTGTTCTGCATGCAGGGGTCGTAGGAGTTCCGCGCCCAAGGCGGCGCCCAGGAGCGCTATCGTTGTGGCTGACAGCAGACTGCGCGCACGCATACTGTAGATGAGAGTGCAGAAGATGAGAACACTCAGGTACACTGCCAAGTTGAGGCCCCAGCGCGCCGCGCCGTAGCGGCGACCGTGCTGGTCAATGGTGTGGTATTGAGCGATGAGAATGAGGCAGAGACCCACTCCGGTCAGACCTAGGCCTCCAAGCCAGAAGAACTTGTCGGGCGACAACGGGAGAAGAAATAGGGCGAGAAGGGTGAGCGTGCAGGGCAACCCCCAAAAGGTGTAACGATATCCCCAGTCAGCGCGGTCGGCGTGGGGATGCGTGCGCATTATCGAATCCGTGCCCGTCCCAGTCAGAATAACCAGGATGGCCCCAATGAACCACCTACTGGACAGATAGATGGTGGTGGGAACCCCCAGTGCGACGAAGGTTACAACTTTGGTCGGCAACTCGATCACGTGGGAAAGAACGAGTCCGCAAAGGATCAGACT
>JAUWLF010000003.1 GCA_030613785.1 Chloroflexota bacterium
CCCTACTGAAGCTGCCAGCGTCAGCCACGGCCAGGAACACCTCTATCTTCTTCTCGAGAATCACTAGTTACCCCCTGACTATCTCGGTGCCAACGATACCACAGGCGAGCCCTCTGCGCAAACCATGGTCGCCACACCGAGGGCTCTGTCACTACAGAGTCTAACTCCGGTCCTAGTCTGGTCTTGACCAGGTCTGAATCGGACTGAACCACCGCTGTTTGGCACTAGGAATTGCGGAAGTGCTTGCCGGCAGAAGCCAGGATCCAGTTATTCCAGTTGACACTGCTCACGCCCTTATCATGGCGTGCACGCTTCTCCCGCCTCCTGCGGACGCCGCTGTTGCCTGAATTCCAGAAACCGGCCTGCCATCTCCCAACTAGTTCTCGCCTTACTTGACAAGGAACTTTCTTGCCACTATGCTTACTGAACACCGTCGCCAAATGGACGATAGATGAACCAATCAAGCTCTGTTTCCAATCTCCCAGCACGGGGCATAGTCGCTGGTGGACGGCTGAAGTTTCTCGGTGGCGCAGCCATCATACTTGTCGTCCTAGCATGGCTCATCTTTGCCAATATCGAAGGCGCCACTGCCCACTACCTGACAGTGGAAGAATTGTTGGCCCAGGGACCATCGGATCAGATGGTAAGAGTCTCCGGCCTCGTGGTCAGCAATACGATTGACTGGGATCCTCAGCGTTTGATTCTCCGATTCGAGATTGCCGGCGAAGAGGGGAGCCTCCCTGGCGTGTACGAGGGCGTCCGCCCCGACATGTTCCAGGACGGCGCTCAGACCGTGGTAGAGGGAAGGTATGCCTCTAGCGATCTCTTCGAGGCCAGCACCCTCCTCCTCAAGTGCCCCTCCAAGTATGTCGAGGACTAGCTTCTTCACGGTCCCGCTCCGAAAAGGCAAGAATGATGTCTGATGTAGGCTTTTGGGTTCTTGTGCTCTGCTTGATCGTCTCTTCGTACGGGGCGGTGGCATCTTTCATGGGGGCTCGGCGCACGTCTCGACAGTTGGTCGAAAGCGGAAAGAATGCACTGTTGATGACAGCAGTTCTCGTGACCCTCGCCTCGGCCATCCTCCTCTATTTGCTGGTGACCCGCGATTTCGGGGTGAGCTATGTCTACAGTTATACCAGCACCCACCTTCCGATCATCTACACTGTCTCCGCCTTCTGGGCTGGCGAGGCAGGCTCTTGGCTCCTGTGGCTCTGGTTTCTCACCATCCTGACGGCGATAGCAGTACTGCAGAGTGGCAGGCTGGGCAAGCTCGGACCGTACATCCTGGCCACTCTAGCCGCCAGTGAGGCCTTCTTCGCCCTGGTCTTGGTTCTGATCAGCAATCCGTTCGAGACCCTGGCCTTCAAGCCGACCGAAGGGGTGGGCATGTTGCCCCTGCTTGAGAATCCCGGCATGGTCTTCCACCCACCGGTCCTCTTCCTTGGCTACGCCGCCTACACAGTGCCCTTCGCCTTCGCGCTGGCTGCGCTGATGAGTGGCGAACTCAGTAAGACTTGGATAAGGGCCGTCAGGCCTTGGAACCTTTTTGCGTGGCTCTCTTTAGGCATAGGGATCATCATCGGGGCCTGGTGGTCCTATGTCGAACTAGGCTGGGGTGGGTATTGGGCCTGGGACCCGGTGGAGAACGCTTCCCTTATCCCCTGGCTCACAGGGACCGCCCTCCTCCATTCTGCCATGATGGAGGAGCGACGACGCATGCAGAAAGCCTGGACCATGGTGCTAGCCACACTTTGCTTCGTTCTGTGCCTGTTCGCGACACTCGTGACAAGGGGTGGCATCATCGTGTCCGACCTTCACGGCTTTTCGAGCCATTTGCAGCCCATCTCCTATTTCCTTGGGGCATTTATGGGCATCATCCTCGGGCTTGCCTTCTTCCTCATCTACCTTCGTAGGCGCCAACTCCAAAGCGAAAGCGTAATGGACAGCCTTCTCTCCCGCGAGGGCAGTTTTCTCCTTGCGAACGTGCTTCTATGTGGCATCGCGTTGATAGTATTGCTGGGCACGACATATCCGACCTTCGCTCAGGCCTTTCGAGGGCTTCAGGTTAGTCTCGATGCCTCCTTCTATGATCGGGCTACCGGCCCACTGGCGATGGTCCTCATCTGCCTCATGGGTATCTGTCCAGTCATCGGCTGGCGGCGACTCACCGGCGAGAACGTGCGCAGCCTCCTCCCTGGCGTCATCGGCGGCCTCGCGTTCTCGCTGGCGATCTACATCCTGGGCGTGAGGGACCTGTTCCCCCTCATCTCCGCCGCTATCTCTGCCTTCGTTGTCCTCTCACTCTTGTCAGTCTTGGCAAGGGACTTGATGGCTCGGCACCGCTCCACGGGCGAAAAGTATCCCCGGGCTTTCCTGACACTCATTTCCAAGGCTCGCCGCCGCTATGGCGGCTACTTGGTCCACTTCGCTGTCGTGCTCATCGCGATTGGGGTCACGGGCACAATGGCCTACAAGAGCGAGCAACTCATCGCTCTCCATCCTGGCGAATCGACTACCATCGCGGGCTATGATCTTCACTACCAGGACTACGCTGTTGAGACCTTGAACCCACAGCCCGAGACGTATCAAAGCAGAGTTCGCTTCTCCACCACCTTGGAGGTGTATCTAGGCGACTCCAAGGTAGCTACTCTGGTGCCGGAGAAGAACTACCACTACATGCTGGAAAGTCCGTGGGTTACGGAGGTGGCCATACGCAGCAACTTGAAGGAAGACCTCTACGTCATCTTGGCCAGCCTGGATGAGGATGGCCTAGCCGCCTTTCAAATAGTCATCAACCCCCTGGTCAACTGGATCTGGATCGGCAGCGGAGTAATGCTGATGGGCACAGTCATCACCGCTTGGCCAAGAAGAAGAACGACGACTGCGGCGAGTTGAAATGCGCATTCGGTTGGCTACCTTCATTGCGATTCTGCTCCTGCTACTCGGTGTGCTGACGTCAGCCTGGGCCCAAGGGTCGGGCGTGATCGAGGGTCAGGTGTTTGACGGTTCGTCAGACGGAGCACCACTTGAGGGACTGCCTGTGACCCTCTGGGCCTTCGCCGACCAAGAGCAGGAGAGTTCCTTCGAGACGACAACCGACGAGGACGGGAGGTTCCGCTTCGAAGGTCTCGACACGGAAGGCTATGCCTATCAGTTCGAAGTCGAGTATGTGGGGGTGCAGTACGGGAGCGAGGTAGTGGCCTTTTCCGAGGGAGAGAATCTCATCTCCATACCGTTCACCGTCTACGAATCGACCACTAGTGACGAAGATCTATCGGTGCAACGAGCCCACCTGATCTTCGATTTCGACCCGGGGACCATCCTGGTGCAGGAGGTGCAGATCTTCTTCAACGCTGGAAACAAGACGTACGTTGGCCCGACGGGGGAGGAAGGAGGAGAAACTCTCCAATTCCTCCTGCCCCAAGGTGCTTCCGCCGTCCAACTCGCGGAAGGGCTGATGGAATGTTGCGTGGTGGAGACGGACAGAGGCTTTACTTCCACTCGGCCCATCTTTCCCGGCCTCAAGCAATTCGTGTTCACGTACGAACTACAGCATCAATCCGCCACCTATGATCTTTCGCGAGAGATAGCCTATCCCACCGGCTCCTTGGACGTTCTCGTCGCCGATGTGGGGGTGGAGGTCGTGGCTCCCGGGTTGGCTCGCAGCGAGTCTCTCTCGCTCCAAGGCGGGGACTATCTGCACCTGACTGCACAAGACTTGACCCGGGGAGATGATGTCGTCCTACATTTCGCTAGCCTCCCGCTGGGAGCTGCGCCAACGGACACCACCGCGACCGTTACCCCTGTGCTCACGTGGGCGATCATGGGGATCGCCATCTTGGCCACATTCGGGGCTGTGGCCTATCCTTTCCTCAAAAGTCGCGGAGAGGAGAAAGGGTAGATGATCCAGATCCAGGACTTGGTCAAGTCGTTTGGTCACTCCTATGCCCTGCAAGGTGTCGATCTGGAGGTGAGTCGCGGTCAGTTCCTCACTGTCGTGGGCCCCAACGGCGCTGGCAAGACAACTCTGCTGCGCATCTTGGCGACGCTGCTCAGGCCCACCACCGGCCTGGTCCGCATCGATGGGCTTGATCTGCCTTCACGCAGCGCCGAGATCCGGCGGCGGATAGGCTTTGTTTCCCATCAGTCCCTCACCTACGGTAAACTGACGGTCGAAGAGAACCTCACTTTCTATGGCCGGATCTACGATGTACCCACTGTTGAAGAGCGGGTGGACACACTCTTGAATCTGGTGGGGCTGCAGGCCCGCCGCCATGATCCTGCCCGTACCCTCTCTCGCGGCATGCAGCAGCGTCTCTCCATCGCTCGGGCCATAATTCATCAGCCTTCACTCATGCTCTTGGATGAACCCTATACCGGCCTCGATCAACAGGCAGCGGACATGCTGCGACAGTTGCTCCAAACCATTGCCGCAGAGTCTCGTACCGTGGTCATGACTACCCATAACCTTCAACGGGCTTTGGAGTTCTGTGATACCGTAGCTATCCTGGCAAAGGGACGAGTCGTCTACCAAGCCGAGGTAGCCTCCCTAACCTTGGACGACCTCCGGCAAGCCTACTGGCACTATGTGGGAAACGGATCGACAGGGAAGCGAGCTGAGACATGAGTTACTTGAGCAAGGTGCTGGCTATCGTTTGGAAGGATGTGGTGGCCGAGCTGCGCACCAAAGAGATGTTCAGCTCCATGCTAGTCTTCGCTTTGCTCGTCATCGTGATCTTCAACTTCAGCTTTGACTTGCGTGTGGAGAACATCGCCCAAGTGGCGCCGGGGGTCCTGTGGGTGACCTTTGCCTTCGCCAGCACCTTAGAGTTGAATCGCTCGCTCGCCTTGGAGATGGAGAACGATTGCCTTGACGGCTTGCTCCTGGCCCCAATGGACCGCAGTGTCATCTACTTTGGCAAGATGCTCGGCAACCTGATCTTCATCTGCACCATCGAAGCCTTGATCCTACCCATCTTCTCCGTCCTCTTTGACCTGAACCTGATCCGGCCATCCCTTCTGCTTACCATTTTCTTGGGAACCGTTGGATTCGCCGGTGTGGGCACTCTGCTTTCGGCGATTGCCGTCAATACCAGGGCTCGCGAGGTGATGTTGCCCGTTCTGCTCTTTCCGATCATCCTGCCGGTTGTGATCGCTGCGACCAAAGCCACTGGAGGCATCCTCGATGGCCTACCCTTGGGCGATATCGCCCACTGGTTACGATTCCTGGTGGCCTTTGACATCATCTTCCTCGTAGTCTCCTATCTGACCTTCGACTTCGTGGTCCAAGGGTAGCTTCTGCCGCACGAAAGGAGTTCCCAGCATGAGCAAGAGCTTTCGGATCGAAGATTTGCTCAACTGGCTGAGTGGGTTGAGCATCATAGTGGCGCTCTATCTGGTGTTCGTTTACGCACCGACCGAGGCGACCATGGGTCACGTGCAAAGGATCTTCTACTTCCATGTCTCCTCGGCCTGGGTTGGCTTCCTGGCCTTCTTCGTCACCCTGATTGCCGGTGTAGCCTACCTTCGCGGCGGAAATCGCAACTGGGATATCCTGGCCCTCTCTTCAGTGGAGATCGGTATCACTTTCACGGCCATGGCGGTCATCACCGGTTCTATCTGGGCCAAGGCGACCTGGAACGCTTGGTGGCCCTGGCAGCAAGAACCCCGCCTAGTTCTGGTTACAATGCTGCTGCTCCTGTACCTCTCTTACCTCGTGTTGAGAGCGTTCGTGGAGGGGGAAGAGCGAAAGGCCCGCTTCGCTGCGGTGTACGGCATCGTGGCCTTTGTCAGCGTGCCCTTCACCTTCATGTCTATTCGGTGGTGGCAGAGACTTCACCCGGTGATCTTCGAGAGCGAAGGCATGCACTTGGCCCCGGCAATGTTAGCCACTTTTCTGTTCAGTCTTCTGGCTTTCACTATCCTCTACTTCACACTGCTGCTGCATCGAAGACGCTTGGGGAAACTCGCCGACCAGGTTGACGGGCTGAAGGAGAGACTCCGAACTGGAGAAGGAGGTTGAGCATGGCTTATCTCTTTGCTGCCTATGCCGTATTCTGGGCTCTGACCTTCGCTTACGTTTTCAGTATCGCGTCCAGACAAAAGAGACTGGAAAGGGAGATCGAAGTCCTGACAAGCGCGCTGAAAAGCGAAGAACCATGACGGTCACCGACTCGGGGCTGGCCTGATCATCGACGTGTCTTGCAGCCGCGCACGAGACAGAGCCCCCTTCTCGCCTCGTTTACGTGCAGCGTCTTGGATGCCCCTCACTTGATGCATGGCGTTCGCCAGGAGGTCGCGAGGGACTGTGTGGGGAACCGCTCTACGCCATCATCGCCGCACTCTTGGGCCATGATCCGAGCCTACGGTTAGGGGAGAGAAGCTCCCAAGTAGGGATAGAGTGCTTCTGGAAAGCCACCGAAGAGGCTGGTGCGTCGATCCTTATCTCCTTGACCCCAATCCCGAGATTCGTGATACTGTGATTGCCCCCGCGATACTAGATACGACAAAGCCTCCTTTGCCATATTGGGCGAAGGGGGCTTGCCTTGCTGTGCAGGCCTTGGTTCGCGGTGTCTGCCAAATGCCCGATCCCGCTATTCGATCATCAGAAAAGCGTACCGGTTCATTTCTTCGGAATAGTCGGTTAGGACCTCTATCGGATAGCCGTATTCCCTGACTGTGGCGTAGACGTCTACGGCCATTGCTTCAGCCGTGGGGCGCGCCAACCGGGGGCTCTTGCACTCCTCCCTCGCCCCTGTGCAGTCGGCACATATGGAGCAGGAATCCACGATCATCATAAAGGCCTTGCGATAGCCGGACAGGAAAACCTCTCGCTCTAGTTCCAGGAGCCCCAGATCAACCTTCTTCGACCACGAGTGGCGATCCTCGGGAAGCTGCACCGTCTTCTCGAAGTGAAACACGACCGCTGTGCTGTACTCGCTGAAGAACCGCTGGCACTCTGAGACCGATGGCACGTTCGGCGGGCACGACGCGTTTTGGCCGTACTCGTCGCAACCAAAGGCACACTTCAAGCGCACCCATTGGCAAACGACGATATCCTTCGGCTCAATCCATTTGAAATCTGTGTGCCCGTGCTTCTGAAATAACGATTCCAGTTCTTTGCGGCTATCTGCGCTCATGTTGATTTCCTCCTCGTCCGTCGCTGCACAGAACTCCTTCGCACAGTTCGCAGTGGATTGTACGCCTGAAGCTCGAAGTCCGCCAGAGTCCGGTCATCTTCACGTTCGTGCGCCCTGGAACCGGCCGGGCACGAGGACCCAAATCGAAAGGGCCACCCTGAAGAGGATGGCCCTTCAGCTTCTACTGGAACTCCAACCCCCCCGGAGGTCTGGAACCTCCGAGAGGGTCAATAGTCGCTAAGCGGCTTCCACCCGCACGGCGCAGACCTTGTACTCTGGAATCTTGGCCTGCGGGTCCAAGGCTGGGTTGGTGAGGAAGTTGGCCGACGACTCGGGAAAATGGAAGGTGGAGAACACCAGCCCCGGCTCCACCCGGTCGGTCACCTCGGCTTTGGCAACGATCTCGCCCCGTCGCGAAGCCACCTTCATCAACTCCCCATCGCCGATTCCTGCCTTTTGAGCGTCATGAGGGTGGATTTCGACCAGCGCCTCGGGGTACATCGCTACCAGGTTGCGAGCGCGGCGAGTCATCTCGCCACCGTGAAAGTGGTAGATGACGCGCCCGGTGGTCAACACCAGCGGGTACTCGTCGTCGGGCAGCTCGTCCGGCGGCACGTGATCCACCGCAGCGAAGCGCCCCAGCCCCCGGCTGAACTTTCCCACGTGCAGAATTGGCGTACCCAGGTGGTCTTCGCTGGGGACGGGCCATTGGAGTTGGTCTCCCTCTTCCAGCCGCCGATAGGTGATGCCCGCGTAGATGGGCGTGAGGACGTTGACCTCGGCCATCACGTCAGCCGCCGATCCATAGTCCCAGCCAGCGTGCGTGGCATCATTGCTGGGTGTGGCGGCGCCCCGGGCGATCATTCGCTTCGCCAGCTCGGCAATAATCCAAGCATCGTCTTTGGCTTCGCCGGGTGGATCAACCGCCTTGCACACGCGCTGCACCCGTCGCTCGGTGTTGGTGAAGGTGCCATCTCTCTCCGCAAAACTGGCCGCCGGGAAAATGACTTCGGCAAACTGGCACGTCTCGGTGAAGAATATATCCTGCACCACGAGGAACTCGGTCTGCTGAAGCGCGTGACGCACATGATTCAGATCCGGGTCGCTGACCATCGGGTTCTCGCCGATAACATACAGGCAGCGCACCTTTCCTTCCTCGGCAGCCTCCACCATCTCCGTGACAGTCAGCCCCACTTGGTTCGACAGCGACACGCCCCAGGCGCTCTCAAACTTCTCCTGGATGGCCGGGTCGGTCACCTGCTGGTAACCAGAGTAAACGTTGGGCAAGCTGCCCAGATCGCACGCTCCCTGTACGTTGTTTTGACCGCGCAGCGGGTTGACGCCACCTCCCGGCACGCCCAGGTTGCCCAGCAGCATCTGCAGGTTGGCGCAGCTCATCACGTTGGCTACGCCGACGGTGTGCTGGGTGATGCCCATAGCGTACAACAAGGAACCAGGCCGGTTTTCGGCCATCATCCGTGCGGCCTTTTCGATGTCCTCGGCCGGCACCGCAGTGATCTCGCTGACCACCTCGGGGGGATACTCACCGACGACCGCCTTCAGCTCCTCAAAGCCCTCGGTCCGCTCGGCGACAAACTCCTCATCTTGCCAGCCTTCGCGGAGAATGACGTGCATCAAGCCGTTGAGCAAGGCGATGTCCGTGCCCGGCTTGTGCTGTAGGTGTAGGTCAGCATAGTCGACGATGTCGATGCGGCGCGGGTCGGCCACGACGAGCTTGGCTCCACGGTGCCGCTTGGCTCGTCGAATCTTGGCGCCGATGACGGGATGCTGCTCGGTGGTGTTGCTGCCGATGATGAAAATGCACTCGCTCTCCTCTGCGATGTCCCGGATGGAGTTTGTCATCGCGCCGCTGCCAAAGCTTGTCACCAGACCGGTGACAGTAGAGCTGTGTCAAAGCCGGGCACAGTGGTCGATCGTATTGGTCCCCAGTATCTGCCGTGTGAACTTGTTGAAGAGATAGTTCTCCTCATTCGTACACTTGGCAGAGGCCAGCACCGCAAGCGCATCGCCACCATCCGCCTTCTTCACCTCCGTGAACTTGTTGGCGACCACGTCTAGCGCCGTGTCCCAGTCGGTTTCGACAAGGGCTCCGCGATCGGAGCTCGCAGAGTGAGGATCAGCGACTCTCCAGTCTCCAATCTCTACTCTCCTCTCCACATCCGTCAACCACTGGGCGCGCACCAGCGGGCGGGTCAGACGGTCAGGGTGATGCACGTAGTCGTAGCCGTAGCGCCCCTTGACGCAGAGCGACATCCCGTTGACTGGGGAGTCCTCGGCGCTGGTGACACGCACGATCTTGCCGTCGCGCACGTTCAGATCAAAGGTGCAGCCCACTCCGCAGTAGGCGCAGGTGGTCCGCACCTTGGTGACTTGATTGACACGCCCCAGGCCCAGGCTCATCTTGTCGTACAGCGCACCGACGGGGCAGTAGGCCACGCACTGCCCGCAGCTTTCACAGTTGGCATCTAGCATCAACTGGTCGGCACCAGCGACGAGTTTGGTCTTGAAGCCGCGCTGGGCAAAGTTCCAGACATCCCGGTTCTGAATCTCGTTGCATGCGCGGATGCAGCGGCCGCAGAGGATACACTTGTTGCGGTCAACGAACACAAAGGGATTCGAGTCCGTGTCAATTTCATAGGAATGGCGACTGCCGCCGTGCTCGGGCCAGCTCACGTCATACTCATAGGCTAGGTCCTGCAGCTCGCAGTCACCGTTCACCTCGCACGTCATGCAGTCGTTAGGGTGATCGGTCAGCAGCATCTCCAGGACGAACTTGCGGGTTTCGCGCGCCTTCTCGCTCTCGGTGTTGACCACCATCCCCTCAGCGATGGGCGTCGTGCATGCGGTTTGCAAAGTCCCCGCTTTCTCCACCGAGACCACGCACAGGCGGCACGCGCCCACATTGGTCAGGTCTGGATGATGGCAAAGGGTAGGGATGTTGATGCCCGCCACACGCGCCGCTTCCAGTATAGTGCTGCCCCCGGGCGCAGTGACTGTTTTGCCATTGATAGTTAGCGTGACACTCATAGTTTCCACCCCGTGTGGTTAACTGACAACGATGGCGTCGAATTTGCAGACTTCCATACACAAGCCGCATCGCTCGCATAGCTCTTGATCGATGACGTGCGGTTCGCGTTTTTCGCCGCTGATGGCTTTGCTGGGACACTTCCGCGCGCATACCATGCAGCCGGTGCAGAGATCTTCAATGATTTCGTAGGTGATCAAGGCCCGACACTTCCCTGCCGGACAGCGTTCTTCTTCGATGTGCGCCCGGTACTCGTCTTCAAAGTGCAACAAGGTGGACATCACAGGCGCAGGCGCCAACTGGCCCAGCGCGCACAGCGAGCCGTGCTCGATCCCCTGCGCCAGCCGCCGAATCTCATCCAGATCCTCCAGCTTCCCCTCGCCGGCCATGATGCGCTCCAAGACCTCCAGCATCCGGGTGCTGCCGATGCGGCACGGCGGGCACTTGCCGCAGCTTTCGTCGCACACGAACTGCATGAAGTACTTGGCAAACTCGACCATGCATGTGGTCTCGTCGGCGACGATCATCCCGCCGGAACCCATTACCGAACCAGCCTCAACCAGCGAATCGAAATCTACTGGAGTATCCAGGTGCTCTTCAGGCAGACATCCACCCAACGGACCGCCGGTCTGCACGGCCTTGAACTTGCGACCCAAGGGGATGCCCCCGCCCACGTCATAGATGATCTCGCGCAGCGTGATCCCCATCGGCACCTCGATCAATCCCGTGCGGTTGACCATGCCTGTCAATGCAAAGACAGCAGTGCCGGGGCTGCCTTCAGTCCCCAGGTTCTTGAACCAAGCTGCGCCCATCCGGATGATGCGCGGCGTGTAGGCGTAGCTCTTGACGTTGTTCACGTTGCTGGGTTGTCCCCACAGACCTGAGACAGCCGGGTATGGGGGTCGCGGCCAAGGCTGACCACGCTCCCCCTGGATCGAGGCCATCAGCGCCGTCTCTTCACCACAAACGAATGCCCCGGCCCCCTCCTTGATGATAATGTCGAAGCTGAAGTCTGACCCCAGAATCTTCTCACCCAGCAGGCCCTGTTCTCTGGCCTCTTCCAGAGCGATTTCCACCCGCTTGATGGCCAGAGGATACTCCGCTCGACAGTAGATGTACCCAGCTTCGGCCCCGATGGCGTAGCCAGCGATGATCATGCCCTCGATCACGGAGTGGGGATCCCCCTCTAGCACAGAGCGATCCATGAACGCGCCTGGATCCCCTTCGTCGGCGTTGCAGATCACGTACTTGGGCCAGTTCTGCGTCTTACGGGCGAATCCCCACTTGACGCCGGCGGGAAACCCGGCCCCTCCACGACCGCGCAGTCCTGACTCGGTTACCTCTTCGATCACCTCGTCCGGTGTCATCCCGGTCAGCACCTTTTCGAGCGCGACATAACCCTCGAAGGCCAGATAATGGCCAATGTTCTCTGGATCAATGATCCCACAATTGCTGAGCAGGATGCGCTGCTGCTTGCCATAGAAGCCGATCTCGTACCATCGCTCAACAGTGGTCTCGCTGGCCGGATCATGGTATAGGAGCCGCTCTACAGGGTGTCCACCCACGATATGCTCTTCAACGATGACTTCTGCGTCGCTGGGCGTGACCCGGGTGTAGAAGGTCTCCTCTGGGTGCACGACCACGATGGGACCCTCTTCGCAGAATCCGAAGCAGCCCGTGCGCCGTACCTCCACCTGTTCGCTCAGATTGCGCCTATCCAACTCCTCGCAAAGGGCCTGGCGTACTTCCGCGCTGGCTGACGAGGCGCACCCGGTGCCCCTGCAGACAGCTATCCACCTGTGCTTCGGGTCCTTGACTATGTCTATCACTTCCGCCGGTATTGCCAATTTCTCTCGCACACTCATGGTTACAGATCCGTCCTCTCCATCTCAAGCATCGGTTGCCCTTTGCGCGCTCGCGATCTGCTTTCTCACCTGCCGCACTAACGTTTCTGGCCTCATTCGTCCCATTACCTGTCCATCCAGAGTAGCAACAGGCGCCAGGGCACAAGAGCCCAAGCAATAGACGATCTCTACCGTCAACTCGCCGTCCTCTGTCGTCTCACCGGGGCCGACACCATATTCCTCTTGGACGACGGTCATCAAGATGGCCGTGCCCTTGACGTGGCAAGCCGTCCCATCACACAATCTGAGCACATGCTTGCCTCTGCGCTCCAGGTAGAACTGAGAGTAGAAGGTCGCCACGCCATAGACCTTGCCCAACGGAACGCCAAGCCGTCCGGCGATGATCTGCAAGACGTCTGGCGGCAAATAGCCATAGATCCCCTGTGCTCTCTGCAGAATGGGGATCAGGGGGCCCTTTTGCTCTCGATACTTCTCAAAGACCGGGTCCATCAAGCAGAGATCGACTGCAGCGTTGTCGGTCGTTCCCATTTCTTGTTCTCCTGTCATCGTAATGGCGGGGAATTGCGGATCTTGCCCTTGCGCGCCTCACAGCCTTTGTTGAGGGTCATTGTGCACAGAGGGTACTTGGGAGAGACAGCCTATTCACCCAGCTCCTCCCGCTCGCGGAACAGATAGAAGCCCACATGTCCTGACGTGCTTTCAGGCCTATCAATCACTACAGACCCTCCAAGTCCTCTCCCATCACGCCTCTCAGAGGTTCCAGTACCTTCATGCTGGCACTTGCCTCATCGGTGCTAACTCTCGAATGGTCTCTGTGAACTCGTCCACTATCTGGGCGAAACGCTCACCCTCCGACGCCGAGACCCACTCCAACCGCAGCCGCTCTGGCTCTATCCCCGAGAACTCCAGGATGCGCTGTAGGATGGGGATACGCTTCGCTGTGCGATGATTGCCATTGATGAAATGGCAATCTCCGTAGTGGCAACCCAGCACCAACACCCCATCGGCTCCCTCCCGGAAGGTGCGCAAGATCAACTCCGGCGAGATCCGGCCCGAGCACAACACCCGAATGATATTCACATTGGGCGAGTACTTGATCCGTGAGATGCCCGCCAGATCCGCGCCGGGATAACTACAATACGTACACGCATAGGCCACGATCTTGGGTTCGCCCATCAGGCCACCTCCAGAGATCGCAGAGCTCCCTGCATCTCCGCGAGCAACTGCTCATCCGTGAAATGCAGCACCGTGATGGCTTTGGAGCGGCAATGGCCTGCACAAACCCCGCAACCCTTGCACGCCGTCTCGTCTACCTCCACGTGTCCTTCGACCAACTCCAAGGCGCTGTACGGGCAGGCCACCACGCACTCGCCACAACCGGAGCAAAGTCCGATGTTCACCTGAGCAACGGAAGGCTCCAGAGTCACCTTTCCCTGGTCCATCATGGCCATGGCCGCCGCAGCCGCTGCCCCCGCCTGCGCTACAGTGTCGGGAATGTCTTTGGGCCCTTGACAAGCGCCGGCGATGAACACTCCGTTGGAGGCGGTTTCAACCGGGGCCAGCTTCGGATGCTTCTCCAGGAAGAAGCCATCTCCGCTGCGGCTGAAGCCAAATAGGTGAGACACGTCCGCCGCGTCACGCCGTGGTTCCAGACCTGCGCTCAGGATGACCATATCCACCGGAATCTGCATCAAGCGGCCCAGATTGGCATCCTCCGCCTTGACCAGCAACCTCCCGTCGTGAGGGACTATCTCGGCCGGCCTGCCCCTGATGAAGATGACACCCTCCTCCTGGAGCCGCTCGTAGAACTCCTCGTACCCTTTGCCACCGGTGCGCATGTCTATGTAGAACTCGTAGACCTGAGCACCAGTGGCCTCCTTGACCAGATGAGCGAGCTTCAGCGAGTACATGCAGCAGATCCGCGAGCAGTGCCTGTTGTACTTCTTGTCGCGGCTGCCAACACAGTGCACGATGGCCAGGCTCTCCGGCTCTCGCCCATCCTTCAACACAATCCGGCCTCTGGTCGGTCCGCTCGCATCCACGAGCCGCTCCAACTGCAAGCTGCTCAGGACGTTGTCGTATCTACCGTAGCCATACTCGCTAATCCGAGAGCAGTCGAAGAGGTCGAAGCCGGTGGCCACGATGATCGTACCCACCTCCAATTCCACGACCTGGTCTTGCTGCTCGAAATCAACCGCTCCGGTGGGGCACAGCTTCTCGCACACCCGGCATTTGCCACTCTGGAAGTAGCGACAGTTCTCCTCGTCGATTACCGGGACCCGCGGTATAGCCTGGGCGAACGGGATGTAGATCGCCGTCCTCGTCCCCAAGCCGCCATCGAACTCGCTGGGGATCTTCTTGGCGGGGCATTTCTCCTGGCACAGGCCACAGCCCGTACATACATCTTCGTCCACATAGCGGGCCTTCTTACGTACCCTGACCTTGAAGTTGCCTACGTAGCCCGCAACTTCCTCTACCTCGCTATAGCTCAGAATCTCGATGTTTTCGTGCTGTCCCACGGACACCATCTTCGGTGTCAGTATTCAAGCGGAACAGTCCAGGGTGGGGAAGGTCTTGTACAACTGAGCCATGTAGCCCCCGATGCTGGGCTCCCTCTCCACAAGGTACACCTTCTTCCCCGAGTCGGCGATGCGGAGAGCGGCCTCGATGCCAGCGATGCCCCCACCCACGATCAAACAGGCTGGCTGAACCGGAACCTCCTTGACGTGTAGTGGTTCATGGTGGGCCACTCGGTACACGGCAGCGGCCACCGCTCGTTTGGCTCTTTCCGTGGCCTCGTCGGGATCCTCGGTCACCCAAGCGACCTGCTCTCGGATGTTCGCCATCTGGAAGTTGAAGGGGTTGAGCCCTGCGTCCTCACAGGCTCGCCGGAAGGTGAGCTCGTGCATGAGGGGAGAGCAGGAGGCCACCACGACCCTGTTCAGACCCGACTCTTCGATCTCTTCCTTCAACAGGTCTTGACCAGGATCGGAACACATGTACTGATACGTCCGAGCAGTCACGACCCCGGGCAGTTCCGCCGCGTACTCCGCCACCGCATCCACGTCCACTTTGTCCGCGATATTAGTCCCGCACAGACAAACGAAGACCCCTATCCTTCTTGGTCTATCACTCATAGGTTCTCATCTCCGTATATCAACTCTCAGCGTTGCGGATCGATTCCAGCACCAGTTCGCTCAAGTCGAAGGTTCTCATCCTGATCTTGGCCCGACGAGCGCCGGTGAGCAGGGTGCGCTTGCACTGCTGGCAGGCGGATACAACCGCCTCAGCCCCTGTTTCCTGCGCCTGCTCCATTCGCAGCATCCCTACCTGGCCCGTCACCTCCCGATCAGAGATCTCAACGTCTCCCCCACCACCACAACACGTCGCGTCCTCCCCATAGCTCGCCATCTCCCTGAACTCGAGCCCCGGAATGCTATTCAGAATGGCGCGGGGAGCATCGTACACCCCACTCTTGCGACCCAGGTCACAGGGATCGTGGTAGGTCACCACCCTCTCCACTGGACCCAGCTCGATCCTGCCCTCCTCTATCAACTGCCACAGATACTCGGTGGCGTGCAAGATCTCTAATTCGGGGGGCAACTCCACGAACTGGGGGTAGATGTGCATCCACGCATAGTAGCAGGAGGGGCACGTAGCCACCAGTTTCGTCGAACCCAGCTCTTTCACCCGCTCTACATTATGGATCGCCAACTCCAGAACCAGGTCCTTCATCCCACCGCCATACAGAGGATACCCACAGCACCACTCCTCACCTCCCATGGTGGTGAAACCAACGTCGGCAGCCTCGAAGATCTGGACCAGCGCTTGCGGTATGCTGTAGGCCTGGGGATAGAAGGCCGAGACACAGCCCACGAAGTACAGAACCTCGCTCCCCTTTTGGGCCTCGATGCCCTCCGGCATGTGCTCCAGGTTCTCCGCCCAGATCAGCCTGGTCTCATTGTCGTCCCCAGAGATATTGTACTTCGTGGTTACCGTGTCCCGCAAGATGCCGATGCCTTCCGGTACTTCCAACCCCTCCTGGACCGCATATCGCTTTAGCATCAACATCGTCTCGGTCAGCTCGATGCCTCGCGGACAGCGCACCGTGCAGGCCTGGCAGGTGGTGCATAGCCAGAACGTACGGCTGTTCACCACTTCCTCCTTCAGCCCCAACTGGACCAGCTTCCACAGTTGCCGTGGCGTGTAGTCCATAGCATAGGCTGTGGGACAGGAAGCAGAACAGGTGCCGCACTGGATGCACGTGCGCAGTACATCAAGATCGGGAGTGACCTCTGCGGCAAACTCAAAATCCAGTTCACGAGTTGTGAGATCCAGAACCTCTGCAACCATCAACCCCTACGCTCCCTTCTCCCGTCCCTCCTGACCACGGACCAGTGCGTGCACCCATTCGACGGGAACGAGTTCCACCGCCTCCAGCCCGTGGATTCGTCGTATTTCGTTTATCTCCTCACTCATCGCCAGCGCGTATCCGGATCGCAGCACGCTCACCAGATTGGCTTCATGCCCTGCCGGAGCCTCTTCGTCCCTCCTCATCTCCATCATGATGGCATGGATATCCACGCCTTGGGGACATGCCTCCTGACAGCGCCAACATGAGGAACACAGCCAACTGGAGTAATCCTCTTCTCCACACAGGAAAGAGGTGATGGAGTGGGCGCCTAGCCTTTCCACGATGCATACCTCACGGCACAGGCCGCACTGCGTACATCCCTCCAACAGTGCATTCAACCCTCCGCCCATCACGCCAGACTTCCCTGGAGTTTCCTGGCCATCACAGATCCAATGCCCAGTTCTGCCGGAGCCATACCCATGGCTAGACCCAGCAACTGCGGCAGCGTCAGCACCGGAAGTCTTTCTTCCGGAGCACGTCCTTTCATCAACCCCTGAAACCGCTCCAGCAGTAGCTGGCAGTTACCACATGCATCCACCAATACGTCTGCCTCGGCGGCCGATCCTAGCTTCCGCTCACCGGCCTCCAGACCCAGTTCCTCATCGGCCAGATACAGGGTCGAGCCGCAACAGTCGTACTCCGCCTCGTAATCGATCACCTCCGCCCCGGTCAACTCCACAATGCGGCGCATGGCCTGGGGCTGAAGAGGGTCGTCGAAACCAAGGATTTCGTGAGGGCGAAACGCCTGGCAAGGGTGCGTCAGCGCAATCTTCAGCGACAACTCTACGCCGACCCTCTCCTTCAGAACCTCCAGCCGCTCGCTGAGCACATGGATCAGGTGTCGCACGGTCGTCGCTCCGTCGAAATGCAAGTCGATCTCATGCAGCCTCTCGTTCACCGCAAGGCAGAGAGAGGGATCCATCAAAGCCGCCTTGGCCCGCAGCAGGGTGTTGGTGCAGTTGCCACATAGTGTCAGAACATCCAACTCCATGCCCTCCGCAAGAGCGAGGTTGTAGGCTGCAAGGTAGAGCCACTCGTCTGTGAAGGACTCCAGAGGAGCACCGCAACAAGCGGCCCGAGGTATGCTCTCCAAGACGATGTCCAGTTCCTTCAGCACCCTCCTGGCGGCTTTCTCGTACTGAGGCATGCGCTGGAGGACCAGACAGCCTGGGAAGAACGCCATCCTGGTCACAGATCAACCGACCACTGCCTTGGCAAAATCGGCCGGCTCGACCCCTGGAGATTCTATGCCCTGATCCTCATAGAACCGAACGATGGTTTCCGAAACCTCAGCCTCTCTCTTACCGACTACGGCCTCCGAAAGCTGGGCCAACTTGTCAGCCGGATAGAAGAAGAAGTCACCGGAAAGAACGAGCGAGGTGATAGCGCCATCTGTGACCTCGACGTCTCCCCGAATCAGGCCCCCTGGTGCCTTATGAACAAGGTGCTTGACATCGACGCCCGCTGCGATCTTGACGGTACGCCCTTCCGTGTGTCTGCCCATCTTGTGGAGCCATTCATCCGTGGAGAACTCCGCGGCTAACTTGGACACCTCATTCCTCAACTCGGAGTCCACCTCTGCGCGTGGCAGTGGGCCCAGGAGCTTCTCGAAGTTGCGAGCCAGGCTGGCCGTGAGGGACTCCCGAGATGGCACTTCCCCCAACTCTCGTTCGATGGTACTGAGGTTCTCCCGCATGCTCTTGTATACCTTGTCCCGGAACTTCTCATCCGGCACCCTCAGCACTCGGCTCATCATCTCATAGTTGAAATCGAGGATCAGGTTGCCCACCAAGACCAGGTATTCGCCGATCTCCGCTGCTCCGTTGCCCGATATCTTGCGGTTGTTGGCAACAATGTCGTTCACCGGCTTGTACTCCGCAGGAATCCCTATCTCCCGATACGTTTCGATGGGAGGTTGCAAGAACTTGCGGTAGAAGGAAGCCTTGTTGGACGGGGCCAGAGGGTTGTCCTTGTGTATGACCACCTGATAGAAAAGCTGGCCATTGTCCAGGTAGACCCCTCCCCCTCCCACCTCCCGACGGAACATGGGTATGTCGCTAGTGCGACAGAACTCCACATCCACTTCCTTCTCCAGGTCTTGATGATAGCCGATGCAGACATAGGGAGAGGCGGGAGAGAGCAGCACCAGCGCCTCCCGTTTCAGGCGAGGCAGAGCGTGGTAGATCAGTTGCGAATCGGCCCAGGGAACGCTCCCTAGGTCATAAATGTGCACCGGTACCTCCTGAGAATTTCTACTAAGTTCATCTAATTATACCACGATCATCCGCCTATCTCAACAGCATCCGTCACCTGACTAGCACATCCAACGCCATGGCCAGAAAAAGCACGAAGAGATAGGGACTGGAAACCTTGAACATGACCCAGGCCTTTTCCCGAGATGGATTCAGCGCCAGAATCACGTTGCTCACCGTGATCACCAACCCAAAGACCAAAGCTACGCCCAGATAGATGACACCGAAGCCGCCCACGAAGTAGAGGGCCAGGGAACAGAGGTACATCAACACCACCGTAGCCATGGTACAGCGCGTCGTCTTCTCCAGGGAGAGCACAGCGGGCAACATCGGGACGCTGACTTTCTTGTAGTCCTCCGTGTGGAAGATCGCCAGGTTCCAGATGTGATTGGGAATCCACAGCACCACTATGGCCGCCATGAGCAACGCGGTGAGGTTGACACTACCGGTAACCGCCGCCCACCCGAATAGCACAGGTAGCCCGCCGCTCAATCCACCAAGTATGATATTCAACGGGCTTCTCTTCTTCATCAGGAGACTGTAGACCACGACGTTATCGACGAAGCCCAGTAACCCCCACAGAAAGGCCAGCGCGTTGATGCTCCACGCCAGGGCCAGGGAGACCACCGCCAGCAACAGTCCCCAATACAGTGCTCTCTGAGGCGGGCGGATTCTGCCGCTGGGTATAGGACGCCGCTTCGTCCTCTCCATCACACCATCCATGTCACGGTCAATGTAGCAAGTGATGGTGTTCGCTCCAGCGCAGCCCAAAGTGACGGCAGCAATAGCTGTGATAAAAAGATCAGAGGGGAGATTCCATCCGCCAGCGGCAATGACCATCGTGGCCAGCGCTGTGAACACGAGGAGCAGAACGGAAGCAGGCTTCGTTACCTCAACATAGGCCCACAGATCCCTCAACACAGATGGGGACCGCAAGCCCTCGTGATGATGAGCATGTCTCTCTCCTTCGCACTGCACATCATGACTGCCCATCACCCAACCACTGTCTCAGACCATATCACAAGGGGATCACTCTTCCATGACCATGGCCACCAGCTCCACGATGTCCAACACCCGCATTCTCACCTTCTCCTGCCGCGCCGCGGTCATCAACGTCCGCTTGCATTGCTGACAAGCCGAAAGCAGAACCTGGGCACCTGTGGCCTGTGCCTGTCCGAGGCGTCGGCTCGCCACCGCCTCGACCAACTCCTGGTCGCACATCGCCACATCACCTCCGCCGCCACAACAGAGGGCATCTCGCCTGTTCTCCTCCATCTCCGTGAAAGAGATGCCAGGGATACTCTGTATCACATTTCGAGGAGCGTCGTAGATGCCGCTATTCCTCCCCAGGTCGCAAGGATCGTGATACGTCACTGGCCGCTCGAACTCGCCCAGCGTGATGCTCCCCTCACCGATCAGTTCCTCTAGGAGCTCACTCAGATGCTGAACTTCGAAACCCAAGGGTTCTCCGATGATTCTGGGATACTCGTGGAGCCACGTATGATAGCAGGAGGGACAGCCCGCCACCAGTTTCCCTGCCCCCGTTCTCCGCACCGCTGCCACATTGTGCTCCACCAACTCCTCGACAGCGTCCCCCATCCCAGCGATAATCAAGGGATATCCGCAACACCATTCTTCGCTCCCTAGCGTGGTGAAGTCCAGGCCAGCTCTCTCCATCACCCCGACAGTGGCCTGGGGGATGCCGTAGGTCTGCGGATAGAAAGCGGGAGTACAGCCCACGAAGTAGACTATCTCCGCCTGTTCCTTGCCTGTCACGCCCTCGGGTACCCGTTCCAGATTCTCGCTCCAGATGAGGCGGTCCTCGTTGTCGTCTCCGGAGATGTTGTGCCTGGTAGTGACCATCTCACGCAGAGTGTCGAAAGCTCCGGGGTAATGGCCCAAGTCCACCAAGTGCTCGCGCATGGCAATCCACAAGGGGCGAGTATCTATCTTAACCGGACACACCACCTTACAGCGTCCGCAGAGGGTGCAATCGTAGACTCCACCCGAGTACTCCTCCACTGCTACCTCAGTGGGGAACCTGGGCCCAAAGAGCCTGGCGCGGAGGCCATACTGAGCACCTATGAAAGACCTCATGCGGCGTATCTTGTCCGCCGGTTGCAGAGGCTCCTCGCCTTTCTCTGCGTACGTGGGGCACCACTTAACGCACTCGCCACACCGAGTGCAGGCGTCAAGCTCCACCAACTGCTTGACTGAGTAGTGAGAAAGGTCAAACTTGTCCACAGTTCACCTCTGCCGACACAGCGGGCGCTTCCTCAGATGGCAGCGAGTTGACGGTGGCGATGATGGCACCAGCCATAGCGTGGAAGAACTTGCTGAAGGGGATATAGGCTATCACCACTGAGGAAAACAAGGCGTGGAATAGGAAAAGCCAGTCGTGCATCTCCCCCCAAGGCAGAGGTGCAGTCCTCACCAGTGAGGCGATGGGGTAGCCAATGAAGGCATAGACAGCGGTGGGAGGAAGCTCCCCAAACTCGAAGGCCAAGCGGCAGATCTCCGCCAGATAGCCCGATACCATGATCACGACCAGAAGGAGTATGATCTCCGTATCCACCATCCTCGTACGCATGTCCAGTTCCCTGATCACGTAACGGCGGACGATGACGATCATCAACCCCACCATCACCACCAGCCCCCCAAACTCGTTCAGGAAGGCGGTGATCGGATGATCCTTGTTGGCGAAAATCGACGTGAAAAGATTGTCCATCTTGAGAATCGGTATCATGATGTCAACGCTTACGGCGGACAAACCGCTCAAGATAGCTAGCAAGACGATACCACCGAACACGCAGAAATGGGCTGCCCAGCGCAGCTTGTGTTCGCTGAACAGGGTGGGGTGGATAGCTCCGTCCCACACCAACGCCTTCAGCAACGCTCCCAACCTGGCGCTGAAGATGGTGGCTAGACTCGCTCTAATCAGAAACGACAGCTTCCTGCCAGCGCTGACATCGCTCCTTCCATTCACTGTCCCCTGGAGCCAAATGGACAGGTTGAGCGCCATCCCTGCCACGAAAACGATCATAGCTGGTATGTGGAAGATCCAGAATACGAGCATTATGTCCATTGGTCAGACCCCACCTCTTCAGGACCCAGCAGATCTCACGCAGAACTCGGTCCCCTTGACCGGGGACACGTTGTCGTCATCTTTCCAGGCCATGCGCAGCCAGAACAGATCGCAGGCGGCAAGTCTTCAGGCATCCGGAGAAGCTCAACAGTCAGTGCTCGGCGTCATCTGCCGCCATCTCTGGCGACCGCCACGCCCCTTACAGCAAGCGCTGGACGAGTCCCCTCCACGTATTGGGCGATGTGCGTCTCTGTCTTGCACCGGTTGTTGGGCAACTTTGGCCGAGGCTCTATGTCTCTTCGAGGAGATCCTTGTACTTCTCTATCTCCGACTCTATGAAGGATTGGAACTCGGCGTCGGAGGCCTTGAACAGGTTATCCAGCTCACCTAGCTCTGAGGCCTCGATCTTGGCTAGCCAACCTTCACCGAAGGGGTCCTCGTTGATGGGATCTACGTCCCATTCCAACTCCTCGTTCGGTTCGGCGATAGTGCCACTGACCATCGCCCCAATCCGGCCAACCCACTTGCCCGACTCCATGGACATGAAGGTCTTACCCTGCTCAACTGTGCGCCCAGAGCGTGGTACCTCCACGTACACAATCTCCTTCGATATCTTCTGCGCGAATTCGGTCACGCCCTGTGTGACCACCTTCCCTTCCACGGAAGCCCAGCCGTGACTCTGATCATAGTACAGCTCGTCTGGGAAGCTATATCCACCAATATCCATTCCTTCGCACCTCCTCTTCGAATCTACTCGCCAATTCTAGCACAGATGCGTAGCATCATCAAAGAATAGCCCTTGCAGACCCCATCATACCACCGCAGGGTCAAAGTCGGGTCCAAATCCGGTCTTAGTCTGGTCACAGCAGACAAGCGGTAATCGGGTACAGAGCTACTCAGTCCTTCTGATCTCAAACCGATCGAAGTCTCTAACCACAACGGTGTTGGGGAAGATCGTCTGAGCCTCTTCAAGCACCTCCCTCCCCGAATAGCGACGCGATATGTGATTCAGATAGAGGGTCCGCACGCCTGCCTCTCGAGCCAGGCTCGCCGCCTGCACCGCCGTCAGGTGACCAAACTGCTCCGCCAGTTCGGTCTCCGCCGACAGATAGGTAGCTTCGATCACTAACCCATCCGCCTCCTGAGCGTAGGTGAAGAGATCATCAATCCTGCCGGCATCCCCCACATAGACGAGTTTGGCCCCGGGGAGCGGTTGCCCCAGCACCTGATCGGGTTGCACTACGGTCCCGTCAGCCAAGGCGACCGACTCACCCCGCACCAAGAGTTTTCGCTCCTGTCCCGCCGGCACCCCCAGCTTTTCCGCCTCATCAACCAGAAAGCGTCGCCTGCTCCGCTCCTCGAAAGAGAAGCCGAAGCAGCCTGGACCACGATGAGTAACTGGAAAGGCTCGGAGGACAAAATCGTCATTCTCCAGCACCACCCCCGGCGATAACTCGATGAACTTCAGCTCCAAGGGCGACTTCGCACCTCGCAGAACGACCCCGAAGATGAGATCTTCCACCCTGTCCAGGGCCCATTTGCCGCCGTAGATCTCCAAGGTCTCCACGGTCTCCCAACGGCTGAAGGTGGAAATCAGGCCTCCCAGCCCCAGAATGTGATCCAGATGTCCATGGGTGAGAAGTATGCGCTTCAGCCGTTTGAAGCCCAACCTGCTCTTCAGGAGCTGCCGTTGCGTCCCCTCGCCACAATCAATGAGAAAGCGGTATTGCTGGTGGAGGACCATGCTGGCGGTGAGGTTCCGAGCCACTGAAGGGGCTGAGGCCGAGGTGCCCAGGAACACGATCTCAAACATCGCGCCGCCCCGTCACCGTCACCTCTCCTACCTTGCCCTCCTGCCCTTCGATGACGAATGTCTTGTTCAGGAACTGCTCCGCAACCCAGACGTTGGTCAGGAGGTGCTGGGTGATGCGGCAGGTCGTAAAGGACGAGGAGCCTTGCGCCAGCGCCATAGGCAGGATCAGTTGATCCGCCAGAAACTGGTCCAAAGCCGCTCCGCTCCTATAGTAGTGGAGGAATTCCGCACAAGCATCCTCGGCCACCTTCTCCGCCGGCTTGCCCTTCCTCCCCAAAGAAGCGAACCCCGCCCTCGCGTTTTCGAACTCGGCCACTAAGAAGAGGACGCTGCCCCTTCCCTTCGAGGGAGCGTCAACGATCTCCAGTTGCGGCTCGAAACCTTCTCCCCTCAGTACCTCCTCCGCTTGCCGCCTCTGCCTCTCCGCGATATGTCGAGGCAGATTAGAAACGGCTGATACGCCATGGAGCCTCGTCAGCGCGCCACGCTCCGTCAGTTTGAGGTCCGCTATCCCAGTCGCTTCACGGCCCATGCCGGTGATCTGGGCCGTCATGACACCTCCACCGATAGGGTACCAGCCCCACTTCTCGATGTCTACCTGTGCCTCTATCCCCATCCGACTCAAGGGGGGCAGATAGACTGTCTTCAGATAGTGGAAAGGCGGGCTCCAGGCAACGTGGGTGCCCCCTCGCAAGAATAGCCTGGAGTTCCCCTCCGCCAGGACCAACGGCAAGAGCAGGGCCTGGAAGACCAGACTGATGGCGCCGGCACTGCCACCTTTCCGAGCCTGGGCCACGTCGTAGGAGTACTCGCCGCTCCCAGGCGGAGACTGCGGCCTGAAAGTAAGACTGGTGGACCCAAGCTTCGCACCTTGCAGTTCAGCGCCACAAACCCTCGCCAAGGCCCGAACGCCGGTCAGGTGCTGAGCCTGCAAACCGGGATTGGGGCGCTTGATCCGGATGCTCTCAATGCGCAACGGTTCACCAAGTAGAGCCGAGAGAGATAGCGAACTGCGCAACACCGCGCCGCCTCCCTCCCCATGGGAACCATCTATCACGATCATGAATCGCGTTCGCCCTCCTCGGCCTGACGTGCGTCCGTCATCCGGCGCCCTTGAGCCTATTCCTGACCAAGGTCTCTCCCACGGCCTCACGCCCGTGGCATGTTCAGCAGTGCAGCAAGGTCCCTTCCTGGATGTCGCTGTCCAACAACGCCTTCTTTATGAGCCCCTGCCGGTCACCAGAGATGAAACGCACCGTAAGGGCCGGCTGGACCTCGATCAACTGGCACATCGTTCGCACTTTGGCCAGCATGCCTCCCGTCACGTCAATGCCGTGGGAGCCGGTCAGCATCTTCTCAAGCTGGTGATATTGGGATGCCGATATCTCTTGGAGAAGACGTGTTCCTTGGTCTTGAAGCGGGTCTCCTGTGAAGACCCCTTCCACCCGACCCGTCAGGATTATCCTCTGAGGGTTCAGATGTAAGCTGAGGTAGGCGAAAATCTGTTCCGTGGAGACGATGGCACTGCCCCGCACTCGGTCGAAAGAGACATCGCCATAGACGACGGGCACCAGATGCCTCTTGAGGGCCTCCTCGAGGGGAGCGGCCTCCAGATGGACGAGTTCTCCCTCGTCGCAAATCGCTGACGCCGAGGGTTGCAAGGGCACAACCGGAACGCCCTGCTCCAGAAGTATGTCCGTGACTATGCGATTCAGGCGCGCGGCCACCACCGCCGTTTCGGCATATCCCCACCAGCCATCGCTCTCGGACAGTCCGTCCTGAACTCCATACTTGCTGGCTGGATCATGACCGAATGATCCGCTACCGTGCCCCAAGACTAGACTCAAGTTGGGAACGTCGTCCAAGGCCTCCCGTATCTCTCGAGCTACACGGCGGATCACCAATTCCCTGGCCGTCTGAGGTGATCCCTTGTCGGTGATCAGCGATCCCCCCAGCTTGAGGAAAATCAACTCGCCCAATCATCACCATCCTGCGATCAATCTCGATTTGCCGGAGGCCCCCGTTTTGCGACCAGCAGAGCTACCGCCTTCCCAGAAGTCTGTGGGCGATACCGCGCCCCCTTGGGCACGACTGTCATCTCACCCCTTCCCAGAGTGACACCACCCAACTCAGTGTCCAGAGTAAGTGTGTCTTCCTGCACCAACAGCAACTCGCTCGCCTCGCTACACGGATGCTCCTCGCCCTTACCCTCGTATCGAACCACCGATAGGCACAGATCATCCACCCAGATCAGTTCGCGGGGCACCGAAGGCTTCTCCAGTTGCAGTGCCTCGGCGCCTATGTTGACAGAGTGAATCCTTCCCGCACCCTGAAGGACGAATAACCTGCGTTGGCCGTTCTGCCTGCTGGCAAAGAACTTCCTTTCGAAGACCAGTGCTACTGTTCGCGACACGGAACCACAGCGGTGAGTGACCGCCTTCGGTATCACCGCCATCTCACCACTTCGCAGCATAGTGTTGCCCCACTCACTCTCCAGAGCCAGTTCTCCATCCACCACCAGGAAGAGTTGCTCCTGGTCTACGTGTTTGTGCCAGGCCACCATGCCCTGGCTGGTGAACAGACGAGCCACAAAATCATCAATGTCAGCCAGATCGACAACCAGAAAAGGCTGAGTCAGGCTCTTCGCCTCCTCCAACACATTGATCTTCGCGATGGGCATCAGACCTCCCGTGGTCAGCGCCACCCCAGGTCACCGCATCATCGTTGGCTCGGTGATGCCATGGATGGGGCCAAGGGCCCAGTGACGTCCGTGGTGGCCTTGACTTCCGTCTGCAACACCCCTTGGGCTCCAGCGTCCTGCAGAGCCTTTTTCACCTCTTGACACGTCTCTGGAGTCGCCAAGGCGATCATGTTTCCGCCCCGGCCGGCGCCTGACAGTTTAGCTCCCAGCGCACCATGTCGCTTGGCTGCATTCACCAGGGCATCCAACTGCGAGGACGACACCTCCATGGCCCGAAGCAAGCGGTGGTTCTCGTCCATCAGCCGCCCCACTTCAGCAGCATCCCCCTTCTCCATGGCGTCACGGATCCCGACCACCGTGCCGCCCACCTCATCGAAAAGGGTTTCGTATCTGTCCTTGGATTCCTGCCATGCACTACGCACTGCGCCAACCACCGCCCTGGTGGGGCTTTCCACGCCCGTATCGGCGATGAGCAACAGCAACGGTGCTCCTACCCGAAGGATCTCCAACCTCTGTCCACGCACGAAGTACACCGCTCGTTGATGTGCCACGACCGTATTGTCTACTCCACTAGGCGTGCCATGGTATAGCTTCTCCACATCATACACCAATCGTGAGACCTGTTCAGCGGTCAGATCCTTGGAGAAATGCTGTGCCAAGGCCCTTGTAATGGCTGCGGACACTGCGGCACCGCTCCCCAGACCTCGGGCTACGGGGATAGTCGACTCCAGGACTATCACCAGATCATGGCCGAGTCCCAATCCGATATACTCCAGCGTGTTGACCGCCGCAGCCAACAGAGGATCTCTTGTCTCGTCGCTCGCCTCGTCCCCCAACGTAACAACACGTCCCAGGTCCCTCGCTACGATGACAATACTTTGCCCCTCCACGCCGTCCTCAACCGTGGCCCGAGCCTGTACCTCAGCCACAGGCACCGCGATAGCTGGCCGGCCATAGACTACAGCGTGCTCACCACAGAGGATGATCTTTCCCTGAGCGCAGGCAACCGTCATAGAGAGTACGTCCTTGAGGCAATCAAGGCTAGTATACCACAGGAAGCACCGTATGTACAAGAAACAGCGGCGGAGAGTGCCGGAAGACAGGCTCACAGATCATGGTAGCGTGACGGGATCATCGTGTAGCCAGAAACAGATCATTGCCTGCTCGGCCCACAGGATGAACCACTGGGCGTACGCAGAACGGTGACCCTCGCGCAGCCGCTCTTCATGCTGTGCGGCTAGGCGATGCGCTTCGCCCTGGAGAATGAATGCTGCAGGTTGTTGACTGGCAAGCACGCCAGATCGGGCGTCGAAAAGAGTCAACATCCTCGTGCTGCCCCGGGAGCTGAAGCTCTCTGACGGCCTGCCAAGATTGCGCCAACGTCGCGCGAGAGTGTATTCCCACGCTAAGACCAGCAATGGTCTAGAGGGAATGAGGCAGGACCTGGGCTTACACGCCATCTCTGGAAGGCGTCTTTGCGCACCCTCAGCGGTGGCATCAGGCGTGGGCAGATGATATAATCCGGCTCGGGAGGCTACTTGTATGGGAGAGGCAACACTGCCTATCGGGGAGTCAAACGTACTGGTCAGTCTGGCCATCCTTGGTATCAGCATCATCATGGTTGCTTTTTTCGCCTGTTCTGAGGCGGCGTTGATATCGGTGAGCAAGATTCGCATTCGCAGCCTCGCCGAACAGGGGAACCGGGCAGCCCAATTGGCCAGGGACCTGTGGGAAAATCATGACAAGCTGTTTGCCACCATCCTGCTTACGGAGAACGCCTTCATCATCTTTGCCTCCTCCGTGGGCACCACCTTGTCGTTGCTGATCTTCGGCGAGCGAGGTTTTTTTGTCGCCAGTCTGGTCATGACCGTGCTCATAGTCCTCTTTGGCGAGATAACTCCTAAGACCTTCGCCGCCCGCAACGCAGAGCGCGTGTCCCTCATTGTTGCCAGACCCATCAGCCTGATCGTGAAAGTGCTGACCCCCGTCATCTACCTCTTCACGCTCGTAGCCAACTTCCTCATCGGCCTGGTGAGCAGGGGCAAAGAGGACCAGTCCCCATTCGTTACTCCGGAGGAGATACGCCTGTTGGCCACGATCGGCGAGCAGGAAGGCACGGTGCTGGAGATGGAACGGGACATGGTCCACAGGGTCTTCGAATTCGGGCAGCGGCAGGTGCGTGAGGTCATGATACCACGGCCCGACATCGTGGGCCTGGACAGCGGCGCCACGCTCAACGGCCTGTTGGAGACTTTCACCAACTCCAATCATTCTCGATTCCCCGTCTACAGCGGCGACCTGGACCATATCATGGGTTTCGTATCGATCAAGGATGTCCTGCTGGCCCTCGCCCGAGATCCAGGTGTCCGCAAGGATGAGATAGGTCAATTGGTTCGGCCAGCGGTTTTCGTCCCTGAAACCAAGGAAGTCGGCGAGTTGTTCCGCGAGATGCGCACTCACCCCACGCAGATCGCCGTGGTCATAGACGAATACGGTGGCACGGCAGGGATGGTCACTCTGGAGGAGTTGGTGGAGGAGATAGTGGGGCGTGTCACCGATGATTGGGTGACTGAACCGCCACTGGTAGAGATCGATGCACACACGGCTCAGGTCGATGGCTTGATGCGCATAGATGAGGTCAATGGAGAGCTGGGCATAGACCTGCCGGAGAACGACGACTATGAGACGGTGGCCGGCTTCATCCTACATCAACTCCGACGCATGCCTGTGGAGGGAGAGCAACTGCACCACGGTGATGTCGAGATCACCGTTCAGGAGATGAAAGGCCCCAAGATAGAGAAGGTCCTCATCGCGAAGAAGTGAATCAGCCCCCTTGAATCCTCTCGATCCTCTGCCGCATCCTCTGCCAATGAGTGCCCTTCCAGTACACCTTGTCGCACCGTGGGCAGAGGCTGAACTGCTGGTGCTCACGCAAGACGTAGGGTGGAACCAGGCTCCGCACCTCCTCTTTGTCGATCGACCTCAGGAGCGTGTTGCACCCGGCACATCGAGACACAGACCAATCCACAGTCAGATCCAGGTCGCGCAGCAACTGTCCCACCTGCTCGTCGAGTCTGTCGCTCTCGACGAGCAGGGACCTCAAGCCTCTGCGCCTAGTCAACTCTCGATCCCGAGTCAAGAGCAGTCGCCCTTCAGACCGCGCCATGCGCACCAGATCGCGATCCTCCACCTGCGGGAAGTAGGCAGTGTCGTATCCCAGGATGCGCAGCCACTTGGCCAAGCGACCCAACATGGCATCGGCGACGAACTTCATGTCGAATACCAAGGCCTATTTGCGCAGGCGCCACCGTCCACGATAAGCGCTCTTCATGTCGCTCACCGTGACGAAGGCTTCTTCGTCTACATCGCTGGTCAGAGCCATCACCGAGGGCGCTTCCCTCCTTCTCACGACTGTGCGCACCATGTCAACAATGTTGGTTTGACCCGCGCCCAGGAACTCAGTGGCCCCGTAGCCCTGCTCGCGCAGCGCCTCGGCTATCTCCGTGCCCTTGCCCATGGAGATGACATTGATTTCAACCAATCCGATGGCGAGCTTGTTCTCGATGGTCACGCCCAGCACCGTGCCGAGGGCAAAACCCCCCGCGTAGGCCAGAACGTTCCACCAATTGCCGATGTTCGTCACCACCTGACTGATGGCTACCAAGAAGATAATCACTTCGACGAACCCTATCAAGCTAGCCAAAAGCCTTCGACCGCGCACGGCCATCAAGATCCTGACCGTTCCCATAGACACATCTATGAGCCGCAGGCAGAAGATGAAAAGAGCGCCCAGAAAGATGTCCATATCTCGACCTCCAAACAATTGTCGGAACACACATACAAGAACAACTTCCCTCGCCGCGCGACAAGGGGAGCAGCAACAAGGTACTATACTTCGCGACAGGATTCATTCTACCGATATGCCCAGGCCTTGTCAAACATCATCCGTACGTGAGCCTAGACGTCGGGACGATGATTCAGACCTTGCGGCTGTACTGTGACTCGAACGTGTGCTACAGTTGCTCGCCAACTACAACCTAACCGATGCGCCTAGGTGGTTCCAGAAGTCCTGGTGAATCATGCTATGGGCGCATTAGAGATTCCAAGCACACTGAGATCGTTCTCCAATCCATGGTCGACTTCTTCTTTGCCCAGGGGCAGAATGTCTGTTACGCGGCCAGGGCCTTCAGGAACTCTCGCCCTACAGTCATCAACCGGACGAACCGGAATACAGCACACGGCTGGCGGAGGAGAAGGGATATCGCGTATAGTCTGTCGGGCGGTGGACGCTTCACCAGAGGAATCGAGGTGCGCTTGTCCCACGCTAGACGTTCTCGACACCTATGCACGCTTGCCAGGCCCGGCGTTCCGGGCGGATGCTCAGCGTGACCAAGTTCGCGGGTGTTCCGCGCACCACGCAATCGCATACCGGCCTAGTAGAGAGGATGGATGATGATCACCGAGGTTTCTGTAGGGGACTCAATGAAACGGCATGTTGTGACGGTGACCGCGTCGACTACGGTGCAGGAGGCAGTGCGGATCGTGGTCGAAGGACGTGTGGGCACACTGCCCGTGGTTGACGAAGAGGGCCTTCTGACCGGCGTAGTGCGTCTCGCGGATCTGCTGGGCGTCTTCACGCCCGATTTCCTCGCCCTACTGGACGACATAGACTTCGTACACGATTTCGGCGCAATGGAACAGGTGCACCCACAAACCATATTGCAGGCGAGGGAGCTCACCATGAGCGACCTGGCGGGAACACTGGTAGCCGTGGAGGAGCACTGTGGCCTTCTTCACGCCCTGGTCACGATGGTGAAGCATCAACTCCAAGACCTGCCCATCGTGGACGAGGAGGGACGATTGGTTGGCATCGCCTCGCGCGTGGATATCGCACGCTCTTTCTTCGTGACGCGGGTCCTATGGGGTATTTCGTCGTGACCACCGTCCAAGTTGTCTCCATCGCCATCTTCGTCATTACCTTTGCCATCATTCTTCTGGATCGCATCCACCGCACGATTGTGGCTATGGCCGGCGGGGCGGTGATGGTGGCGGTCGGTATGCTGATGGGTTTCTATTCCCAGGAGCAGGCCCTGCATGCCATTGACTTCAACACACTGGGGCTGCTGCTGGGAATGATGATCTTGGTCAGAGTGTTGCAGCAGACTGGCTTCTTTCAGTACGTGGCGATCCTCACCGCGAAAGTCTCCCGCGGCAATGTGTGGTTCCTGCTGGTCCTCCTAGGCACGATTACTACCGTTCTTTCCCTGTTTCTGGACAACGTGACCACCGTAGTCCTCATCGCACCGATGACGATCCTGATCGCCGAAATGCTGGGCATCAGCCCCGTCCCCTTGCTGATAGCAGAGGCTCTACTATCCAATACTGGAGGGGTGGCGACGCTGGTGGGCGATCCCCCCAACGTGATGATCGGCTCGGCGGCGGGCTTCACCTTCGTCGATTTCCTGACCCACACCGCCCCCATAGTACTCGTGGCCTGGCTGGCGGCGCTGCTCGTCTTACGGGTAGTCTTTCGCTCCGAACTGGCCGCCGCGCCCCAGAACATCGCTGGTCTGATGGCCTTGGATGAGAAAGAGGCCCTCCACGACCCCGCCAGCCTGAAGAGAACACTCATCATTCTGGGTGTGGTGGTCTTGCTGTTCCTTTTCCACGGCCAGCTACACCTGACACCGGCCTACATTGCCCTGGGCGGCGCAGCGGCTGTGCTCCTCTGGGTGCGTCCCGATGTGGAGGAAACGGTTTCCCACGTAGAGTGGAGCGTTTTGCTGTTCTTTGCTGCGCTCTTTGTGACCGTCGGCGGGTTGGAAGCCTCTGGCGTGTTGGGCTTGGTCGCCGCCCCACTGGCAGCAGTGGCACACCACAACCTCCTGGTCGCCTGCCTCCTGCTGCTGTGGGTCTCTGCCCTTGCGTCGGCAGCCGTCGACAATATCCCCTACACAATTGCCCTGATTCCGGTGATTCAAGAACTGGGCCGCCTGGGCATCTCCACCTCTCCCCTCTGGTGGGCGCTGGCGCTGGGCGCGGGCTTTGGCGGAAACGGCACCCCCATCGGTTCGACAGCCAATGTCATCGTCGTCACCGTCAGCGAGAAGACGCGCACGCCTATCACGCCGCGGATCTGGATGCGCTCCGGGCTGCCGGTGATGATCGTGACCTGCATCGTGGGCAGCGTCCTGTTTGCGCTGTTCTTCGATTGGATGCTCACGCCATAACTAAGTAAGCGATAGACGTCCCGGACTGTGATCTCGCCACTACCCCACAAGGCGCGTCTCTATGCCCGTCTCGGCCTCTATCTCCTCGGCGAACTTCAGCAAACTGTCTGCGGCGAAAGCGCGTTCAGCGTCCTCCTCGGCAGCTTGGCCCAGTACGACCATGGTTGCCCCCTCCTCCACAGCCGCCGCCTTGATCTCGGCCCTCACGTCTCCCTCGCGAACGACATACCCAGCTTCGACTCCCTGTTTGTGTGCCCGTTCCTGTGCCATGATTAGCAAGAACTCACCCAGGTGCCTCATCTCCTGGGCCACCACGTCGGGCCGCACGGCACATTCAGTCTTGTTCAGAAAATCGAGATCGACCACAAACAGGAACACCAACTCGTCGCCCCGCTCCCTGGCCATGGCGATGGCCACATCCTGTGTCCGATAACTGCCCTCTCCACCCCGCGTGGGGCATAGAATCTTGCCCATGTTATCCCTCGTCCATTAGAACCGGATAAGAAGCCATATTGTGCCCATGGCTACGGTGATGATGGTCGCTGGTAATCCTATCTTCAGGAACCTCATGTAGCTTATGGGATAGCCAGCGCGCTCGGTGATGCCTGCGGTGACCATATTCGCCGAAGCACCGATCAGAGTACTGTTGCCCCCCATGGCTGCTCCTACAGACAGGCCGTAGAAGAGCACCTTGTTGGAAGCTCCTGGTATGGTCCTGGTCAGGAAGCCCACCACGGGCAACATCGCCGCCGTGAAAGGGATGTTGTCAATGAGTCCCGACATAGGAGCGCCCGCCCACACGATCACCAGCAAGGCCAAGTCGAGGTTGTCGCCCACCACTTGCTTCATGCCAGCGGCGATGAAGCTGATCAGGCCTACCTCTTGGATAGCCCCAATGACCATGAATAGGGCGATGAAGAACATCAGGGTGGTCCAGTCCACGACTTTCATCATCTCATTGATATCAGGTTCCACCACCAGCAGCATGAACACCGCGCCCAGCATGGCCGTCACGGCAGGCACCAGGTGAATCTGTTCCCCAAACACAAACAGCAACAACATGAGGATGAAGATCGTGCCAGCCCTGGCCAGGGTCTTGGGCCGGGTGATGCGGCCGTCCTCCCTCAACCGTTCCATCAATGCTGGTGACACTGCGCCGGTGGTGGCCCGGTATTCCTTGCGGTAGACTACCAGCACATACACCGTCAGGGCAGCCAGAGCCATAAGCACACCAGGAGTGAGGTTAATCAGGAAATCGGTGAACCCGATGCCGGCGTAGGAACCGATGAGGATGTTCGTAGGCGTGCCGATCAGAGTGCTGATGCCCCCGATGTTAGAGGCCAGGACCGCCGGCAGAATGAGGGACAGCGGGTTGATCCCCATCGCCAAAGCGATCTCCAGAGTGATGGGTACCATCAGCAACATGGTCGTCACGTTATCCAACATCGCCGAGGCCACGGCGGTCAGGAGCATCAGAATGATGACCAGCAGCCACGCGCGACCCCGGGACAGGCGGTAGGCTTGATACGCCATCCACTGAAAGATGCCAGTGGTCTCCAGGATCCCAACGACGATCATCATCCCCATCACCAGGAAGATGACATCGAAGTCCACGTATTGCAGCGCCTGCTCGAAGTCGAAGATGAACAGGTCGGGGTTGAGAGGCCGTCCCACCAAGCTCACGCCCAGCATGAAGAACGCACCCAACAACGCCGCCATGGTATTGTGTAATCTCTCCAGGGCAATGAGGATGAGCACAGATGCGAAGGTGAGAGTGGCGATCCAGAAACCCAGCGTGATTCGACGCTCCATTGTGATGTCGGGCAGCCGGACCGTCCCACCTTGTCGCAGCACGCTCAGTTCCTCGGGCCCAGCGGTCCAGCTTATCGTCTGGAAATGGGGGCGCTCTATCTCCACTTGCAGCATCTCGATGGGGTCATCAGGCAGGTCAATGACGAAAGTACCACCAGCCTGGCTCTCCTCCACCGCCGTCGGTTCCTCTCCTCCATTGATATAGACCTTCAGTTGCGCACCGTGGACCAGCTCACCCTGAGGGTCCACCAGCCGCCCAACAACGTCTCGGGTAGGCGGATCATCGGCGGAGACCGGTCGCAGGTGATGGGATACGTTACAGCCCAAGAAGATCAGTAGTACTCCTGTCAAAGCCAGGCGAGTGATCGCTCTGCCTCTACCATGAGACTGCTTGTTCTCAAGCACGAGTAACCTCCATGAGAATTGCGCAAGCGCAATTCTACCACATGGTGTCGGCATGGACTAGGTAGGATACCACCGTGGGGAACCTGGCCTAGGCTCTGAGGTCACTCACAGGATTGAGGAGGCGAGGCGACCCTATGCCAACCTTGAGCCCAGCGGCGTGCCGAGACTTACCCCAGGAGGAGCGAGGAATCCCATGGTGAGCGTGCGAGAGAGCCCACCAAGGACGAGATTACATCTCTCCCCATGAGATCACCCTCTCATTGAAGCCGTTGTACTGGATGTTCAAGCGATCCGTGATTCCTTCCAGAATCTTCCTCTGATCGCTGCCATCGGCGTTCATCACGTAGAACTCCCACTTGCCACCCCGGTCCGATAGAAACACTATCTGCTCACCATCGGGACTCCACGCCGGAGATACGTTGTTCGGCCGCCTCTCCAGCAATGCCGAACTCCTAGTCAACGGCCAACGTCCGCTTCCATCGGCGTGCATCACGTAGATCTCCCAATGGTCGTGCTGCCAGTGCATGAAGGCGACTCGCGTCCCGTCGGGAGACCGCACCGGGAATGCGTCGTGGACGTTCTCCGTGAACACCCGGTTGTTCGGCCCCTCCACCGTGGTCATGCTCAACCCATGATCGCCATCATACAGTATCCACTCGCCGTCGGCAGACCAGGTAGGCGAGAAGGAGAAACGATCGCAGTATGGCTGGTGGAAATAGCCATCCGCCACGTCCACCACGCCGAGGTGCCACTCCTGCTGAAGCATCGGCGGGATGATCGTGATGCAACCGTACCCCTCTATGCACTCCCTCCAGGGTGCCGTCCAACCCTCCGTCTCGAAGAAGAAGGCTATCTGGCTTCCATCGGGCGACCAGACAGGGCTACGGGCCACGTTGGAGCTGAACACCAACCTCTCATTGCTCCCGTCCCGATTGACAGTGTAGATGCCCCAAGGGGTTGTCCAGCGGGAGAAGGCTATCTGGCTACCATCGGAGGACCAACTGGGGTCCATCCCATAGGTCAAGCGAGTGAGATCGCTCCCATCAGCCTTCACCGTGTAGATGTCACCGCCGCTCGCTACCTGAAACACGAAGCGACCTTCCAGTTCAGGCATCTCTGTCGGCGCCGGAGGCAATGGCCTCGCGGTTGCCGTGGCCGTCGGTGTACCCGCCGGCGGCGGGGGCGTGGATGTCGGTGTATCTGTCGGCGGGATCGTGGTCGAAACAGGTGTGGGCGTTGACACACCCGTGGAAGCTGGCGAAGCAGTGGTTACCGTGGGCAGGCGCACGACGGTGGGCTGGACAGCGGGCTCTTGGCCGCACGCGGCCAGCAAAGCCACCAGCACCAAGAACAACGACGCCAAAGTAAGCTTTCTTGTGACAGTCATTGGCCGATCCCTATTCGTAGCGAAGAGCATCAATGGGATTGAGACGCGCCGCTCTCACAGCGGGATAGAGCCCAAAAACGACCCCCACCACCATGGAGAACGTCGTTGCCAGCACGATAGACTGGGGCGAGACTACGGTTACCATATCTTCGGAAAGAAGAGACACCCCCTGGGAAAGACCATAACCCAGGAGGATGCCCACCGCCCCTCCCATCAGGCTCAGCACCATAGCTTCCACCAGGAACTGCAGGAGGATATCTCGACGCTTGGCTCCCACAGCCTTGCGAATACCTATCTCGCGCGTGCGTTCCGTAACGGAAACGAGCATGATGTTCATGATGCCTATGCCTCCCACGAGAAGGGAGATGCCTGCAATGGCGCCCAAGAAGAGCGTGAGTATGCCCGTCACCTCCTCCATGATGGCCACCAGGTCGGCCTGATTGATCACCGCAAAATCGTCATCTTCCTGAAAGGAGATGTCGTGCCTGCGCCTCAGGAGTTCATTGACATCTTCAGTGGCTGCCTCCATGCGATCATCGGCAATGACCTGGATGTAGACGACCGAGACTTCAAATTCACCGGCTAGATTGCGCTGCTGAGGAAACAGTCTAGTCTGCGCCGTGCTGATGGGGACATAGATGTAGTTATCCTCACTGCCCATCATCCCTGCGCCCTTCTCCTCCAGCACGCCGACGACTCGGAAAGGGATACGGTTGATCTTGATGGTCTGCTCCACGGGGTAGACACTCTCATTGAAGAGGCTCTCCGCCGCCTCCGAGCCCAAGACCGCTACCCGGGACCTCCTGTCCAGATCCTGGGAACTGAGAAAACGCCCGTAGGCCACATCGAGGTTACGCACGACGTCATAATCACTCGACACCCCAGAAACCGTGGATCCCATCTCCTCTCCGCGATACGTGACCTGCACACCACCCGACATCACGGGAGCAACGATGGCCGCGTCAGGCACATTTCGCGGGTCGGCGATGGCCTTGGCATCACCGTAGGTCAACGATGCCCTGTACTCAAAACCCCCTGAGTCCGTCATCCCACCGGGCACGATAAACAGCAGATTCGAACCTGCGCTTTGTATCTGCTCGGTTACCATCGTTTGTACTCCCTGGCCGAGAGACAGGAGGGCAACAACCGCCGCTACGCCGATAATGATCCCCAGCATGGTCAGGGACGAGCGCATCTTGTTGGCGATCAGGGCTCCTGTGGCCACCCGAGCGCTGTCAAGTAGATCCACCCTATGCCTCCTTAGACCGCGACGCCGGCGACACCAGCTCCTCTCGCACGATCTTACCATCGTGCAAGTGAAGTATTCGCTCCGTCTGAGAGGCTATGTTCCAGTCGTGAGTTACGAAGATCATCGTGATCCCCTTCTCCTGGTTGAGGCGCTGGAAGATCTCCACGATTTCACCGCCCACTTTGGAATCCAGGTTGCCGGTAGGCTCATCCGCCAGGATGATGGAGGGGTCGTTGACCAGAGAGCGAGCGATGGCTACCCGCTGCTGCTCCCCTCCCGAGAGCTCGTTGGGGTTGTGACTTGCGCGATCCCCCAGGCCCACCGCCTCCAGCGCGGCCACGGCCCGCTCCCGACGGTTTCCACCGCCACGATACAGGAGCGGGAGTTCTACGTTGCGCAGCGCTGAAGTGCGAGACAGGAGATTGAACGTCTGGAACACGAAGCCGATCTTGCGGTTTCGTATCTCGGCCAGTTCGTCGTCGTCCAACCTCCCTACGTCTATACCATCGAGGTGGTAGGCGCCAGAGGTCGGCTGATCCAGGCAGCCGATGACGTTCATCAGAGTGGACTTCCCCGACCCCGAGGGACCCATGATGGATACCCATTCTCCCTCCCGGACCTCCAGGGATACCCCGCGCAGGGCGTGGACCTCCACCTCGCCCATCTTGTAGACCTTGGTCACATCCTCGATCCTGATCATGGCTCACGCACCTCAATAGGTCTGGTCCTCTAATGGGGCGGACCACCCCTCATGCCCCCTAGTAGCCGTTCCATCATGTCAGACCCGCCTATGACAACCAGATCCCCTTCGTCCAAACCCCTCAGCACTTCGCTGAAGGACTCATCCTGCAAACCGATTTCTACCTCCACCCGCTCAATCTGCTCATCCACCAACTTTTCGACGTAGAGAAGGCCCTCCTCTCGGTCGAAGGAGACAGCTCTGTTGAGCACAAGCAGAACACTCTCTTTCTGCTCCGTCGCGATGGTGACATTGGCTGTCATGCCCGAGCGCAGAGGGACCGCGGTCGGATCGAGGGAGACCCGGACCACATAGTTAGCCGTCCCCAACTCCACGCTGGCCACAGGAGCTATGGAATCGACCTCTCCCATCAACTCCTGGTCCGGGAAAGCATCCAGAGTGATTCTCGCCTCCTGTTCCACCTCCACCTGGCCGATGTCCACCTCATCAATACGGACGTCTACGTGGAAGCTAGAGAGGTCTATCAAGCCGATCACCGGCGTCCCCGGTGCCACTTGCTCGTTCACCTTGGCACCGACGAAGCCCACCGTCCCTCCGAAGGGTGCCACAATGGTCGCGCCTTCCAGTTGCAGTTGCGCCAACTCCAAGGACACTTCAGCCTGGCCCACACCCACCTCGGCCATGATGAGGTCCTCCTCGCTTGCGCCCTCTAGCGCGCTGTTCAGTTGGCTCCGTGCTTGAGCCACCGCCGCCTCAGCAGCTCTCAGCTCGCTCTCGGTGGGGCTCTCCATTCTGATATTGTAGGCCGCAACAGCCTGTTCGTAGTTGATGGTGGCTTGCTGCAAGGCCACCGAGTGAGGAAGAGCTCCAATCCCTCCCACCCAGGCGTATTGGTCGTACCGCTCTTGAGCTTCTTGCAAGGCTATCTCGGCCCTTCTCAAATCCGCCCTGGCTACGGTGATCTCGTCTGTGGTGGGTCCTTCCCTCAACCGGGTGAGGGCTGCCTCCGCGCTCTCCATATTGGCGCGAGCCGCCTCCATTTCCTCGGCATCCGCGCCAGATTGGATGCGTGACAGGTTGGCCTCAGCGCTGGTCACACCCAACTCGGCCTGGGTGACCGCTAACTCCAGTTCAGTCGTCTCCAGTTGAGCTAGGAGATCTCCCTCCTCAGCCGCATCGCCCTCCTCCACCATGACCGTCTCCAGTGTGCCTCCCGTGCGGAAGGACAATGTGACCTCGGCGGACGGTTCGATAGTGCCTGTGGCATCAACGGTGGCCTCGATTTCACCTCGCATGACGGTCACCGTCTCCACATCTTCAGGCACACCACCTGCGCTTATGGAACCTCGTTGAAAGAACCAATAGCCAACCGCTACGACCGCCACTAGGATGACGGTGATGATTATCGCTCTACGCATCACTTTCCTCTGTACCTCCCCTAGCCTTCGCGACCCAACACCAGAAACTGACTCCGCTGACATGAGGTCCACTCAGCCTCTCACCTGGACCACGGTCACACAAAAGTTGACCGAGACTGGTCCGACGGGCGCCTGCAAACCTATTCGGTCTCATCCCGGCTCAGAGGAGTCACTCCAATCACTTGTTCGAACTCCGCCAGGCGCTCCATCGCACTGCGGATGAACTTCGACACCGTGTCGGCGGTCACCAATGTGAGCACTTGTCCCCCTCCGGGTCCAAAAATCAGTAGTCGCGTACCCGGTTCCAACCCCATCGCTCGTCGCGCCTCGGCCGGGATCACGATCTGGCCTCGTTCGCTGATGATCGTAGAACCATAGCATTTCCCAGGGAATCCGGGTGGCTCTTGCCCCATGTGCCCCTCCTGTATAGACAGTGGACCATTCCGCACCTACACCCTCTCGCGCCACGCGTTCCGCCCGCAACTGGTACGAATTGTTGCATTTCTCCAACATACACAATTCTAACCCAGAAATCGTACGATGTCAAGTACGCGTGCGGTCACACAGACATCCAACCGCGTTCGGACCGGGACCCCGGCTGGGGCATCCGATTCTGGAACAGCCAGCCTCTATCCCACCAAGGAACGCCCAACCAGTGTTGCCAAGAGAGTGGGTGCAAGACCTACCACTGCCGTGACCGCCCAGTAGCTGACGGTTCCCAGGGCAATCTTCGCTCTCGTGGAACGGGTGCTCACCATCAGAGCTATGGCCACCAACGCCAAGTGCCACACGAGGAACACGTCTACCTGGCTCAGAAGCCCGTACATCAAATTACCGGCGTCTTGGACCTGATCGCCGCTGGCCACCAAGAAGGAGAATCCCCGGTTAACCACCAGTTGCCCGTTGACAACCACGTAGACGGCTTGCACCACATCCCGGAGAGCGAACGGTAGCCACGTCCACACCACCACAGTCACCATCTGCGTGTACCTGTTGTCCGTCCCGAAAAGGTAGCTGATGAAGAACAGCAGCGCCCCTCGGAAGAACCAGGCGAAGACCAAGCCCAGGGTGCCAAGAGCGATGGCCGTCACTCCCAGAAACAGCGGCGAGGTGAAAGTATCCAGGCTTCTTCTTGCCTGGTCAGCCTGTTCTCCTGACAAGGAGCCCATCTGCGCCTCGATCTGCCCTTCGGCCTGCTGGCGGCTTACCTCCGACAGCAAAGGCGCTGACACGACCGTAACGATGATCAGGCTCACCAGCACCACCAGGACCGGAGCCAGACGCACTGACCACGAGGGATTCTCGATAACGTAGCGCAGAGTCTTCCTGGGCTGGTCTATCCAGCCCAACAGAGCGCGCCAGACCCCCATTTTGTTCTCACTCACAGTAGGTCTCCTCCTGTTCGCAGGCGGGCCGGGCTGGTGAGCGCTGGGCAGCCTACGCCATGCGCCAATCCACGCCACGCCTGCCCCCGTTGCTCGGCGGCGACTTGACCGCTGACTCTCTCCTTCTCCTCATCACCTCGCTGGCAAGTATGCAACCTCTTAACTGCACTTAGTATACAGCAAAAACCCCCCGCATGTATCGGCCATCTGGGGGGTTTCCCTATTGGCCATCTGGCCTATTCCCAAGACTCCGAGACGACAGTGGCCTTCAACCTCACCTGGATTCCGAGCCTACATAGCGCAGGACTCCCCGTGACTGAACTGTCCGGAAGCTGCAAGCGCTCCCGTTTCGTCTCGATTCTCCTTCAGTGTGGGCTTCTTCCCCACTTCCTGCTGGTTCCTTCCTCCACTGTACTAGACTCACTCTGTGAAGCAAAGGTTCATTCAGCCCTCTGTGCACACGCCTCAGATTCGGCTACGGCTGGCCTCACTCCGCCACGGGTCCTCCACGAGAAAAGGCGCCTTGCTGCTGACAGCAGTAGCGCCCTTGTTCACTACCGGCTCGCGACTTGCCGAATCGCTACAGCTCAGGCAGAGTCCTCTTCAAGACCTCATACTCCTCGAAGGCCCGACCGCAACCCAGAGCTACGCTGGTGATCGCTTCATCGGCAACATAGCACGGAACTCCAATCTCCTGGGTGAGAAGACGGTCCATGTTGCGCAGGAGCGAACCGCCGCCAGTCATTACCACGCCCCGGTCTATGATGTCGGCAGCCAATTCGGGAGGCGTCTTCTCCAGCACGCCCTTGATCGCCGAGACGATGCTGGCTAGCGGTTCGGCGATGGCCTCCGTAACCTCCCCCGATCCCAGGGTGACGATTCTGGGCAGACCGGCCACCACATCGCGGCCCCGCACCTCCATGGTCAGCTCCTCTTCCATGGGGGTGGCGCTGCCGATCTGGATCTTCACCTCCTCCGCCGTTTGATCCCCGATCATGAGGTTGTATTTTCGCCTCACGTAAGTAGCGATAGCATCACTGATCTTGATGCCACCCACTCGGACCGTCCCACTCACCACGATGTCATTCATGGCGATCACCGCCGCCTCACTCTTGCCGCCACCGATGTTGATCATGAAATTGCCGGAGGGCGTATCAACGGGCATCCCTGCGCCGAGGGCCGCGGCCAAAGGCTCAGGGATGAGGTGCGCCACCTTGGCTCCGGCCTGTACTGCGGCGTCGTGAACGGCGCGCTTCTCCACGGTGGTCACACCTATGGGAACACTGATCATTATTTCAGGCTTGAAGAGGCGAACCCTTCCCACTATGCCGGAGATGAAGTAGTGAAGCATAAGCTCGGTGACTACGTAGTCGGCGATGACCCCGTCGCGCAGAGGCCGCAGAACCTCAATGCTCTCAGGCGTTCTTCCGACCATGGCCTGAGCCTCCCGGCCCAAGGCTACGATCCTGTTGTCGTGGGTAGACAAGGCTACAACGGACGGCTCGAAGAGCACAATCCCTTTACCCTTGGTCCAGACGAGCACGTTGACCGTGCCCAGGTCCACACCTATCTGCTTAGAGAACATGATTATCCCTCACAAGACGTGTCAGACATCGGGATGTCTGACTGAAGGCTTCCCCGCGGGCATTTCCATCCTGGGACGGCGGCGCCTCCGGCGCGCCACCTTCAGCCTTAGGCTCGACCGACGCACCGCGGCCTGCAAGCGCGCTATGTCCAATCCCTCCGGCATCTCTCGATACCGCCTTTCTGCCCTCTCCCCGGCCGCCTCGGCCCGCGCGACATCTATCTCGTCCGCGCGCTCCGCCACATCTGCCATGACGATGACCCTGTTCGCCAATACCTCCAAGAAGCCACCACCAACAGCAAATGACTCCTCTTCCGCCCCCTTCCTGATCCTCAACTCCCCTATCCCCAGGGTCGTCAATAGCGGTGCATGGTTCGGAAGTATCCCCAATTCCCCATCGGCCCCCGGAGCGATCACCATCTCTACGCCATCGTCGCTGTATACAATTCTTTCAGGGCTCACCAGCTCGAACTGCAGCTTCGCCATCCCCTCTCCCCTTACTCTGATGCGCCCTCTTCCTCAGGCTCCACACCGACTGGGCCAGCCGGCCCGCCAGCCATCTCCCTGGCCTTCTCCACAGCCTGGTCTATCGTGCCCACCATGTAGAAAGCTCCCTCAGGCAGGTCGTCGTGCTTCCCTTCCAAGATCTCCCTGAAACCCCGCACCGTCTCCTTGATGGGCACATACGCTCCCTCGCGCCCAGTGAACGCCTCCGCCACAAACATCGGCTGCGAGAGAAACCGCTGTATCTTCCGCGCCCGCACTACCGTCAGCTTGTCCTCCTCACTCAACTCCTCCACACCCAGGATCGCAATCACGTCGCTCAAATCCTTGTACCTTTGTAACGTCCGCTGTACCTCCCGCGCTATCTGATAGTGCTCCTCCCCCACGATGTTCGGATCCAAGATCCGCGACGTCGAAGCCAGCGGATCCACCGCCGGGTACAGCCCCTGCTCCGCGATGGACCGCTCCAAGGCAATGGTCGCATCCAGATGGGCGAACGTGGCCACAGGCGCCGGGTCGGAGTAGTCATCGGCCGGCACGAACACGGCCTGCAGTGAGGTGATGGAACCCCGCTTCGTAGAGGTGATCCGCTCCTGCAACTCCCCCATCTCCGTCCCCAGCGTAGGCTGATAGCCCACCGCGCTGGGCATCCGCCCCATCAGCGCCGATACTTCAGAGCCCGACATCACGAAGCGGTAAATGTTGTCGATGAACAAGAGCACATCCATTCCCTGATCGCGGAAGTGCTCGCATATCGTCAGCCCAGTCAACCCTACTCGTAGTCGCACCCCTGGCGGCTCGTTCATCTGACCAAAGACCAGAGCCACCTTGTCCAGAACTCCGGATTCCTGCAACTCATACCACAGGTCATTTCCCTCGCGAGAACGCTCGCCGATGCCGCAGAACACTGATACGCCACCGTGCTCCGTGGCGATGGTGTGGATGAGCTCCATGATGACCACCGTCTTGCCCACACCCGCTCCGCCGAAGACCCCCGTCTTGCCCCCCTTGGTGAACGGAGCTATCAGGTCTATCACCTTCAGGCCTGTCTCGAAAACCTCCGTACTCGTGCTCTGATCTTCAAAACTCGGCGGCGGCTGGTGGATGGACCGCAGCTCATCGGCCTCCACGGGACCGCGGCGATCGATGGGCTCCCCCAATACATTGATAAGCCGACCTAGTGTGCCCTTGCCCACGGGCACCGAGATCGGGGCTCCCGTGGGGATCACCTCCGTACCCCTCCTCAGGCCATCGGTGGAATCCATCGCCAGGCATCGCACCCAGTCACCGCCCAGGTGCTGCTCCACTTCCAGAACCAGCTTCCCATCATCGTCACGAGGGATCTCCACCGCATCGTATATCTCCGGAAGCTGCTCTGGGGGGAACTCGATGTCCACCACAGGCCCGATCACTTGCACAACCCTGCCCCGTATCTTGTCTGCCATCGCTACCTTATCCTCCCGGTAACAGTCATCATTCTTCCACACCGACTCAGCCAGCCATCGCCCGCGCCTTCGCCAGAGCCTCAGCACCTCCCGCGATATCCAACAACTCCTTCGTGATGGCCTCCTGACGAGCCCGGTTGTAGGTCAACGTCAAGTCCTCCCCGAGGGCCTGAGCGTTCTCCGTCGCCGCACGCATAGCCACCATCCGCGCTGAATGCTCGCTCGCCTGAGCATCCAAGATGGCCTGATAGATCTGTAGTACCGTGAACCCCTCCAAGACCTGGTCTAGCACTGTTTCAGGGTCCGGCTCGATGGTATACGCTATGGCCCCCGCTCCCTCGAGAGCTCCCGCTTCGATGGGCAACAGTTGTCGCGTCACCGGGCGCTGAACCACAGTATTGACGAAATGGGCATGAATCAGATAAACCTGATCGAAAGCCTCGCTGAGGAAATCATCGATGGCCAACCGAGCGATGGGCGTAATCTCCCCCAGCGGCGGTTGATCGGGAATCCTCGAGAAGTCAGCAAGGATATCCGCACCACACCGAATCATGAAGTCGCAGCCTTTTCGCCCAACACTGATGATGTGCACTGGAGCAGTCTCGCGACCCAGGAAAGCAACCGCCTCCCGTATGACATTGGTGGGCAAACCACCGCACAACCCCTGGTCCGGTGTGATGAGAACCAAGCCAGTGTTCCTCACAGTCCGCTTTTCCAACAAGGGATGCAGGACTTTCCCCGCCCCCGGCTGGCTGGCAAGATAGGTGAGGATCTCCCACGCCCTCTCGGCATAAGGACGAGAGGCGAGGGTCCGCTCTTGAGCCCGCCGCATCTTGGAGGCAGATACAGCCTCCATGGCCCGCGTAACCTGGCCGATGCTTCTGACACTGCGAATCCGTCTCAGTATCTCACGTGCTGTGGCCAACTCGACTCCTCGCTGACTCGTCAGCTACCAGTTGTCATGCCGATACTCGAATCGCTCGGCGTCCAAGACCTAGTGCTGCCACGCTACCACGACGCAGACTCCTGGTACTCCAGAAGGACCTCACGTACCCTGTTCTCGGTCTCCTGGTCCAACTCCTCCGTCTCCATGATCCGACGCCCGATGTCCGGATGGACCGAATCCATGAAGCGGAGCAGCCCATCCGCCCAGTCCCTCATCTTGTCAATGGGAACTTGGTCTGCATAGTCGTTGGTGACGGCGTAGATGAGCATCACCTGGTGATCCAGAGGCACCGGCACGTATTGAGGCTGCTTCAGTATCTCCGTCAGTCGTTGCCCTCGCTCCAACTGATCCCTGGTAGCCTTGTCCAGGTCTGACCCGAATTGTGCGAAAGCGGCCAATTCGCGAAACTGGGCAAGTTCCAGGCGCAACCTGCCCGCCACATTCTTCATCACCTTGGTCTGCGCCTTGCCGCCTACGCGAGAGACGGACAGACCCACATTGATCGCCGGCCGAATGCCCGCATAAAAGAGGTCACTTTCAAGGTACAGTTGTCCGTCAGTGATGGAGATGATGTTGGTAGGAATGTAGGTCGTGATATCGCCTAACTGGGTCTCGATGATGGGTAGAGCCGTCAGGCTACCACCGCCGAAGTCTGGATGCATCTTGGCCGATCTCTCAAGCAGACGAGAGTGAAGGTAGAACACATCACCAGGATACGCCTCCCGACCCGGAGGACGCCGCAAGAGCAATGATACCTGGCGATACGCCCAGGCGTGTTTTGTCAGATCATCGTAGATGATCAAGGCGTCCTTGCCCTGCTCCATGAACTCCTCTCCCATGGAGCAGCCCGCATAGGGTGCAATGTACTGCAAGGAGGCTGGTTCCGAGGCCGAGGCGACGACCACAACGGTATGATCCATAGCCTCATGCTGCTCCAATGTCGCCACCACCTGAGCCACATTGGACCGCTTCTGACCTATGGCCACATAGATACAGGTCAGATCCTTGTCCTTCTGGTTGATAATAGTGTCGAGAGCGAGCGCGCTCTTGCCTGTTTGACGATCACCGATAATGAGTTCCCGCTGTCCGCGACCGATAGGGAACATAGAATCAATGGCTTTGATGCCCGTCTGAACCGGTCTGTTGACCGACTCGCGCACGGTCACGTTAGGAGCGATTCTCTCTATGGGGCGAAATACATCGGAGTCGATGGGTCCCTTGCCGTCGATGGGCATGCCCAGGGCGTCTACCACTCGGCCGATGAGGGCGTCACCGACGGGCACAGAGACGATGCGACCCGTTACGCGCACCTCGTCGCCCTCCTCTATGTCGGTGTAATCCCCCATAATGATGATCCCGACCTGGTCCCGCTCCAGGTTGAAGGCCATGCCCAGAACACCGCTCTTGGTGAACTCGACCAACTCGCTCGCCATCACGGTCGCCAGACCCGTGCACCTGGCGATACCATCACCTACCTCGACCACTGTGCCTACATCTATGGCCTTGAGGGGAGCCTCGAAAACCTCGATTTGCCGCCTGAGAGCAGCGGCAACATCATCCACTTGTGAGGCCATCACCACCTCCTCGCTTCCCTGTCATGGTTCTTGATACCAAAGGATGTTCACCCGACCGTCCTTGACAGTCAGTAGGGAGACCCAGCTACGTTAGAGCCGTCCCCTGAATGCTGTAGTGCAAACCCGCCGAGCGGTCACACCTATCGGCCCTGGGCCAGAGTCTCCGCAAGGGCATCCAGCTTGCCCTTCACGCTGCCATCTATCATCTGGTCGCCGACGCGGACAACGACCCCGCCCAGAACAGCGGGCTCGACCTCGAAGGTTAGACCCAACCCCTGGCCGAATCGGGCTTCCAGTTTCCCGCGCAGGGCCGCTTGTTCCTCCTTGGTCAAAGGAACAGCACTGCTCACTTTCACCGTCAGAGTTGGAGCTGTAGGTCGTGTGTCTTGGCTCACCCCAGATCACCTACCTCAGCAATGAACTCCTGAATCAAGCGTCGATGGGCTTGCTCATCAAGAGACTCGCCAACCACCTTGCCAGCGGCCGCCATAGCCAGATCCACTATCTGATCCTGGGCTCCGACCAAGGTTTGTCGCCGCAGAGCCTCCATGTCCTCCTCGGTCTTGGCGACTACTTCCTGCGCTTCCGCACGTGCCTTGGCCAGAATGTCCTCCCTCATCTTCTCGGCCTGCTCTGTCGCCTGAGCCACGATGGAGCGGCGCTCCTCTCTGGCCTCCTCTAGCTGCTTCTCGTATTCCTGCCTGGCCGCCTCCGCCTCGCTTCTCGCTCCCTCGGCTTCTTCCAAGTCGGTCTTGATCTTCTCACGACGCCTATCCAGCATCGTCACTATTGGCTTGTACAGAAACACCCGAAGGATGATCAGCAGCAGAACGAAGTTGACAATCTGCGACACCAGGTATCCCAGGTTGATTCCTAGTCCTTCCAATATTCAGCCTCCTTTCACCCACGGTGGCCCGAACCGTACCTGTCAGCGGAGATAGGTGACCACAGAGGATCTCCTAGACGAACTTGATGATCAGGGCAACCACCAGGGCGTAGATTGCTACCGCCTCGGCGAAGACGATACCCAACATCATGTTGATCTGAATCTGCCCGGTGGCCTCGGGATTGCGACCGATGGCCTGCATCGCTCCTGCCCCTAGAAGCCCGATGCCGATACCGGGACCGATGGCCCCCAAGCCCATGGCCAGTCCTGCGGCCATCAATTTGCCGAATTCTACTAGCTCACCAGCTCCCAATTTACCAGTCCTCCTTTTCTCGTGATTAGTGTTCTTCACTCGCTGATCCATGCCCCACCGTGGCCATAGACATGAAGACCAAAGTCAGCATGGCAAAAACGAAAGCCTGCATCAGGCCCACAAAGAGCTCCAGGCCGTAGAACGGTATGGGGACGAGATAGGGAATGATGAAGGCCAGCACACCGAGCAACACTTCTCCCGCGAAGATGTTGCCGAAGAGTCGAAAGGAGAAAGAGATGATTTTGGCGAACTCACTGATCAGTTCCAGCGGGCCGACTATCAAGCCCAGCACATCCTTGAAACTGATGAATTTGCTGAAGTAGCGCAACCCCTGGGCCTGCACTCCTATGACCTGGGTCATGAGCACGGAGATGAGAGCGAGGGCCATGGGCGTGTTGAGGTCGGTGGCCGCCGAGCGGAAGAAGGAGTGGACTATCCAACCGGTTTCGTGTTCACCCACCTCTCCCGGTTGGAGGATGTTGATCTTAACTCCAAGGATGGACAACTGCTCTACCGTGTACCCTCCGTCGTGGGCCTCGTGAATCAAGCCCACAGTGCCGAAGCCGGGGAGGATGCCCGTCCAATTGCAGATCAGCAGAAAGATGAAGATCGTGGCCACCAGTGGGAAGAACTTCCTTCCCCACTGGCCTGCAGTCCTCTCACATAGATCCAACAGCACTCCCACTCCCCATTCCACGAGGTTTTGCAGGCCGCCAGGAATGATTGTGAGGTTTCGGGTGAGGAGGAAGGATCCCACAATCAACAGCGACATGGTCAGCCACGTAGCCAGCAAGGTATTGGTGACAGCGAACCCCAGCACCATGAATACCGGTTCTGCGGGGAGCGAGACCTCGGGCATGACCATGGGAAACTTCATGGCCAGGATAGCAACGATTACGATGATGACGATGTAGATGAGGCACCCTTTGCCGGTCATGCACCCTGTCAGGCATCCTTCTTCACCCATCACAGGGTCCATCACATCCTTCATCATTTCATCCATAACGTACCTCCTCAGTCTTTCCCGATCGAGGATTCCCCTGAGGTTCCCTCAAGGGCCCACATCACAAGACGAGCAACGCTCCAGCCTCCACCAGATATTCCGAACAGCATGAAAACCAAAGTGAAAGTGGGTGAGGTGTCGAATCTGGCATCTATCCACCGTCCGACAACAAGGCCAATCAGGATGAAAACGACTATGGTTATGCCCACTTGACCGACCAAGCTCAAGAGGCGTATGTTCACTCCCCGATCCACACTCGTCTCCGCCAAACGCGCGCCCCAAGAATCTTGATTGCAGACCTCACCTACAATGGGAAAAACCGCACTATTCTAGTATACCTGCAAACACTTGTCAAGCAACGGACGCCCCGATTTGAATCCGACATACTTCGTGCGAAGACAAACAGCCTAGCCCTCGCTTCGTCGAATGGTGACCTGAGTGCCATCCTTGACCGCCTTGAATGCTGTGGCATCGCCAAGGATCCGGCCAAAGATGGTCACCGCACTAGCCGGGCGTATCTCGTCACCTTTGCTGGCGGGGGTGGGGCCAAAGAAGATACAGAAAGCTCGCCCCGGCGGCCAGTAACCCAGCTCACCTAGCTGCACCACTTCCTGGCCGTCCTCCAACTCCAACGTAAGGGGGATCGAGAAGTATATCTCGTCCCCCCAGGTATTCGCCGTCCCCTCGATGGGTAGGGCATCCCAGATGGCCTCTGCCGTCTCGCTCTGGTCCAACTCCGCCTCGGCAGTGATCTCGCCGGCCACTATCTCAATTCGTCGGACCATTTTCAGAACCTACCAGTTGTGCTATAATCGTCGCAGATGGCGAGATTGAGTGAAGGGCCGCACGAGGCAATTCAGCCTACCCTCTGTCACATCGCCGCATATTATATCGCATCCAACTTCAATTGACCAGCGGGTCGTGAAACCTGTCAGTGGCCAGCCGCCAAGACGCAGTCGCGGGAGGATACAATGCCAGTCCTGGACTTACAGAGTGACGTCATCTACGGCCCGATCAATTCCCGACGGCTAGGTCGTTCTCTAGGCATCAATCTCCTACCCATAACCCACAAGCTGTGCACCTTTGACTGCATCTACTGCCAGTATGGAAGCTCACAGACCGCATCCTTGACCGAGAGTGAGACGGGCTTCCCCTCGGTCGACGAGGTGTTGCGAAAGGTAGAGACAGCCCTGGGCCAGCAGCCGGCTCCAGACTACTTGACTTTCTCAGGCAACGGTGAGCCGACACTGCACCCCTACTTCCCGGAAATCGTGGCGGAAGTGCGTCGACTGAGGGATCGCCTCTGTCCTGACACCAGACTGGCCATCCTCTCCAATTCCTCCAGAGTCTCCGAGCCCGAGATCAAGAAGGCCGTGGAGCAGCTGGACGATCCGATCATGAAGTTGGATGCTGGTGACCCTGAGACCCTCGCGAGCATAAATCGTCCCCTGGCCGGCGTCGCCTTCGAGGAGATAATTGCTGGCCTGCGGGCCATGCCACGATTGATCATCCAGAGCATGATCGTCACCGGGCCGGTTCAGAACGTCGAGGGTGAGGCCCATGAGACCTGGCTCAAAGCACTTGTCTATTTGGCCCCACAAAGGGTGCAGATATACAGCGCCGAGCGTCCTGCGGCGGAGACAGGGGTGGAAAGAGTGCCAAGACAAGTCCTGAAACGGTTGGCCCGCAACGCGGAGCAGAGAACCGGTGTCTCAGTGACGGCGTACTAGGATGTCCTGACGTCCCTCTCGCTCGAAGGAAGAACCTGTGAGAGTCCTGCACCTGTACAAAGACTACTATCCTGTTGTGGGGGGCATCGAGAACCACATCAGGATGCTGGCGGAAGGGACGGTGAGACGAGGGGTGGAGGTCACCGTCCTCGTCACCAACCCCACCGCTCAGACCCAGGTGCGAGAGATAGATGGGCTGAAGCTGATCAAAGCTGGACGGCTGGCGACTTTCTCTTCCACCCCTCTGAGCTTCAGCCTTTTCTCGTGGGTGAGGCGTTTGAAACCTGATATCACCCACCTGCACTTCCCATATCCCTGGGGCGAGATCGCCCACCTGATTCTCGGGCGCGCCCCAAAGACCGTCATCACCTACCACAGCGACATCGTCCGCCAGAAGAACCTCCTGAAGCTGTACAGGCCGGTCCTGGGGCGGCTCCTGGCAAGGGCCGACCGCATCATCGCCACCAGTCCCAACTACATCCATAGTTCACCTCACCTGAGCAAGGTAGCCGACAAGTGCTTCGTCATACCATTGGGAGTGGACGTTGAACCGTTCTTGAAGGCGAGAACGGAGGCGGTGAGGGGTCTGAGGGGCGAGCACCAGCCTCCCCTACTGCTCTTTGTGGGGTTGCTCCGTTACTACAAAGGGCTGGAGTATCTCATCAGAGCAATGACGCATGTCAACGCCCGCCTTTTGGTTGTGGGTTCTGGTCCCATGGCCGAGCAATGGCGATCGCTGACGGCCAGCCTGCATCTCCAGGACAAGATCTTCTTCTTCGGTCGGGTAGAGAACGACGACCTGCCCACCTACTATCAGGCCTGCGACCTCTTTGTCCTTCCCGCCTCCCATCGGAGCGAAGCCTTCGGCGCGGTCCAGGTGGAAGCGATGGCCTGCGGTAAGGCAGTCATCAGCACCGAGCTGGGCACTGGAACCTCGTACGTGAACGTTCACGGAGAGACAGGCCTGGTCGTCCCAGCCCGTGACACGGGAGCTCTGACCGCGGCAATCAACCGCTTGCTAAGCGACGAGGAACTGCGAACCGAGATGGGCAGAAAGGGCAGGGAACGGGCAAGGCGCGAGTTCTCTCACGAGATAATGGTAGACCGAGTCCTGGCGCTATATGAGAGCCTGTACGAGAGTGGGGAATAAGGACGCGCGCGGAAACAGGGGGTTTTGGGGCAGAGCCAACAAATCCTTGCGAAGGTTTGAAACCTTCGCAAGGATCACGTCTAGGGTCTGAGAACGACAAGTGCATCTGGCAGGTCACTACCATAACGTCTACAACCGGGGATTCAATCGCGAACGCATCTTTGCCAATGACGGCAACTACGTGTTCCTGTTGCGGCGTGCCAAGTCGTTCCTGGCAGACTACCCGCTGAGCGTGATCGCCTACTGCCTGATGCCTAATCACTACCATTTCCTGCTACGGCCGGACGCGGATGGGACCCTCTCACGCTCTATCCAAGGCCTGTTCAACGGCCACGCCCAGCCGTTCAACAAGCAGCAGGGACGGAGTGTTGGATTGAGAACCAAACCATGACTCTCCTCAAGCATCTCCAAAGTGGCGAAGGTGACAGGCACAGCGCCCCCCTTTTCACTCTGAAACGGGCGGATCGCAGGGTAGATGCCACATCCTGTTGGCCAGTGAACACGCCACATGGGATCTCGACGAAGACCATTACCCTGTTCTGGCAAGGTTGATTTTGGACGTCAGGTGGGCTATGATTATCAAGCGATGGCAGCAGTGACTGGCGAGGGGCGACATGCGACGTTTGACCGCAGAAGAGCTTCAAGACAAACTCACCAAGATCGTCGAGCAGATAAAGGAATACCATCCTCAGAAGGTAGTGCTCTTCGGCTCCTTCGCCAGAGGCGACTATCATGCTATGAGCGATGCCGATCTACTGATCATCAAGGAGACCGACAAGCCGTTCCTCGCCCGCATCGGCGACGTCCTCGCCTTGTGCGACTATGATATCCCCCTGGAACCTCTGGTTTACACCCCACAAGAGCTAGAGCGGATGAGAAAGGAAGGCAACTCCTTCATAGAGGCTGCACTGAGAGAAGGGCTTGTTCTTTATGAACAACAATGACCTGGAGGCGACGCGCTGGCTCGAGCAGAGTAAGCATGACGCCAGAGCTGCTGACGTAAACAGGCGAGAGGGGTACCCTGAAATAGCTTGCTTTCTCACCCAGCAAGCGGCAGAGAAGGCCCTCAAGGCTTTCCTCTACCAGCAGGGCGAACGGCCGGTAATCGGTCACTCTGTGTATCTCCTATGTACGAAATGCCAGACGTACAAGGAGCAGTTCTCCTCGATCTTGGACACCTGCAAGGAGTTGGATCGGTACTACATCCCTACGCGATACCCAAACGGTCTTCCTGGTGGCATCCCCCACGACGTCTTTACAGACGCGCACGCCCGCGAGGCTTTGAAGATGCTAGAGCGAGTAATGGGGTTGGTCTCCAAGTCCATCGGCAAGCTTGAGGCCTGACGGAGGATGCGAGTTCTCATCACCGGCGGAGCGGGCTACATAGGTTCGCACTTGGCCGACAGATTGCTGGCCGAGGGGCACCACGTTGTCGCCTTGGACAACCTCTCTCTGGGCAAGATAGCCAATATCCAGCACAACCTGGAGCACCCGGGTTTCCGTTTCGTGGAAGGAGATATCCTCGATAAGCGCCTGATGGAGCAACTCATAGAGGAATGTGAGATCATCTATCACTTGGCGGCCGTGGTAGGGGTCAAACACGTGGTGTCGGATCCTTTGCAGGCGATGATGACCAACGTCTGGGGCACAGGAGTGGTTCTCCAGTCGGCGTGCGACCATCAACGGAAAGTGGTCTTGGCCTCATCCTCGGAGGTGTACGGCAAGACCATGAAGTCCGCCTTGGCCGAGGACGACGACCGGGTTCAAGGATCGACGCAGGTATCTCGCTGGTGCTACTCCACGGCAAAAGCGCTGGATGAGCACCTGGCTCTGGCCTACCATCGTCAGCGGCAGCTCCCCGTGGTGATCATCCGTTACTTCAATTCCTACGGACCCCGGCTGGATCCCCAGGGCTACGGCAGCGTGGTGGCAAAGTTCGCCAACCAGGCTCTCGACGATCAATCAATCACTGTTCATGGCGATGGACAGCAGACCCGCTCCTTCACCTACGTTGACGACACTGTGCAAGGATCGGTGCTGGCCGGCACGGTTGAGGCTGCCAACGGGGAAGTACTGAACATCGCCAGGGCGGAAGAGACCTCCATCCTTCGACTCGCCGAGATGATCAAAGACATGACGGGCTCCTCGTCGGACATCGTCCATCTGCCGCACGAGCGCGAGTATGGCGAGAATTTCGAGGATACCAGTCGCCGTGTGCCTTCCGTGGAGAAGGCTGAGCGGATTCTCGGTTTCAAGGCGGAAGTGCCCTTGGCGAAGGGCTTGGAGCAGACGATAGGTTGGTTCAGGAACCAGAGATGAAGATACTGGTCACCGGAGGGGCGGGTTTCATAGGCTCAGCCCTGGCCAATCACCTGGTCCGCCTGGGTCACCGCGTTCGCGTGCTAGATGATCTGAGCGCGGGAGATCCCCGCGTGTTGGACGCCTCAGTTTCCTTCACCCGAGGAGATGTACGGGACATCCCAAAGCTGTGGACCCTCTTGCGAGATGTGGAGTGTGTGTTCCATCTGGCAGCCCGGGTCTCGGTCTCGGAATCGATACTATACCCGGTGGAATACAACGAGGTGAATGTGGGCGGGACCGTCAGCCTGATGACTGCGGCCAGGGACGCCGGTGTGCGAAGGGTTGTCCTGGCCTCCTCGGGGACCGTCTACGGCGAGCAAGAAGAGCAACCGGTGAAGGAAACGGCAGTGGTCCGCCCTCCGAATCCGTATGCGGTGACCAAGATAGCCTCCGAGTACTATCTATCCGCCCTTGGCGCCCTCTACGATATAGAGGCACTGATGCTCCGCATATTCAACGCCTACGGACCAGGCCAGGCGGTGCCGCCATCACATCCTCCAGTCATCCCTCATTTCGTAAGCCAGGCCCTCTCGGGAACCACTCCGATTATCTTCGGGAGCAGCAAGCAGACCCGAGATTTCATCTACATCACCGATGTAGTCGACGCCCTGACCACTGCAGGACTGACCAAGAATGCCGACAGTCTGATCATCAACATCGGCACGGGCCAAGAGATGAGCATTCGCGACTTGCTGAAGAGGATCGAAACCCTGTTGGGTAGAAAAGTCCTTTCTCTGCACAACCCGACTCAAAGCGGTGGCGTCTCTCGCCTGGTCGCGGATACCAATCTGGCCAGGAAGGTGTTAGGCTTTGAGCCAAAGGTCACCATTGATGAGGGGTTGCGTCTTATGCTGTCCCACTACGAGACGGCTCTCCCATCCAACGCCACGGTCACATCCTGAGGAGGCGAGAGCAAGGCTCTCGTCGTAGGACCAAGTAGACTGTAGTTCAAGGCTTGCTATGCAGACCAAACTGGGCCTTTTCTGCGACCGAATCATCGAGGCTGGCTGGCTGGTGGCGATCGTAGTCGTGCCTCTGTTCTTCAACGTCTACAGTAGCCGTGTGTTCGAGCCTGACAAGCTCAGCCTTCTGCGCTCCATGGCCCTGGTGATGATCGCGGCCTGGTTGGTGAGGACGCTGGAGGCGCGCCTGGGTGGAGAGGAAGAAGGGCCATCACCAGAACGGGAGGGAGGGGTTGTGGCCTTCCTGCGCCTTCCTCTGGTGATTCCCACCCTGATCATGGTGGGGGTCTATATCCTCACTACCATCACCTCCGTGGTTCCCAGAATCAGCTTTTGGGGCTCCTATCAACGTTTGCAGGGCACCTACACCTTCCTGTCCTATGTAGTGATCTTCATGCTGATGCTGAACACTCTCCGCTCGCGTCGGCAACTGGAACGCTTGCTTACCGTCGTCATTGTCACCAGCTTCCCCATAGCGCTCTACGGCATCATACAGCATTTCCAGCTCGACCCTCTGCCCTGGGGTGGCGACGTGACGGCCCGAGTCGCCTCGAACATGGGCAACGCCATCTTCGTGGCGGCTTACTTGATTATGATCGTCCCCGTCACCGTGGGGCGTTTCATCATCAATCTGCAATCCTTCGAGGGATCGGACACGCTGCCACAAGAGGGCAAGATCCAGCGGCCACTGCTCCCGAAGACCATCGTCTACGTGGCGCTCTTCGCGGTCCAGGTCCTTTGTCTGGCATACATCTTCGGCTACCAGCTCTTCTTTCTTTCCGACGTCACACATGTGGCCGGGGGCATTACCTACTACGCTCTTCTGGCCTGTTGCCTGTTGGCATCAGGGTCGATGATCGTGTTCTCCCTGTTGATGGCCAAGGAGAGCGCCCTGCCTTCGGCCGCACGGATGACCGCGTATGTGATGCTCTTTGCAGGTCAATCCCTATCTCTATCGTACTTCCTGCTTTTGATCTTCCGGCTGAACTATGTGGTTCTGACTGGAAGTGTCTTCGCAGAGTTCGTAGCGTTGGCCGCGATGATGCTCCTCTTCGTGGTGTCTTTCTGGTTCAGTTTCCGAGAGGAAGCCATCTCATCCCATCTCCTGGGGGTTCTGTACGGGTTTGTTCTGACCATCCAAGTGATGTGTATCTTCTTCACCAAGAGCAGGGGTCCATGGATGGGGCTGATGGTCGGGCTATTCGTCTTCGTCTTCATCTTTGGCGTGAGACGCAGGATGACGTGGCTCTGGGTGGGAGCAGCAACTGCGGCTATCGCCGGTATTCTGTTCCTGGCCGTCCTCAATGTGCCTCACAGCCCCCTGGCTCCTTTGCGAAGTATCCCCTACATAGGGCGCTTGGGAGAGGTGTTTGAGACAGAGACTGGCACTGGCAAAGTGCGAGTTCTCATCTGGGAAGGGGTCATTGACCTGATCGGCCCCCATGATCCCATAGGGTTGCCCCCGGACCATTTGGACAGATTCAACGCCATTCGCCCTCTAGTCGGTTACGGACCAGAGTCCATGTTTGTGGCCTACAACAGATTCTACCCCCCGGACCTGGCCCACTACGAGGCTCGCAACGCCTCCCCAGATCGCTCTCACAACGAGACCTTCGATGCCCTGGCCATGACGGGATGGATAGGCTTCTTCTCCTACATGTTCCTCTTTGGCAGCCTCTTCTACTACGGTCTCAAGTGGCTAGGGTTCGCCAAAGACCGCTTGCAACGCATTATCTACATCATCCTGTGGATTCTGGGTGGCATGTCATTCGCCGTCGGGGCGCGGTTGTTGGAAGGCAGTTGGCGGTTCTCGGGTGTGGCTCTGGCAGTGGGCATCACCTTTGGATTCCTCGCCTATCTGGTGATTCATACCCTGTTCCTATCGTCAGCGGATGAGGAAGGTCCTGAAGTCTCGCCCAAGGATCAGATACTGCTCATCGCCCTGCTCTCGGCCATCGTCGGTCATTTCATCGAAATTCACTTTGGAATCGCCATCGCCGCCACCCGCACCTACTTCTGGATATATGCAGCCCTGTTGGTGGTCATAGGCCTCTCCCTGTGGCGTCGAAGCGCGGAGGAGCCGGTCCCTGAAGCAGATGCGCCGCAGCCCGCTGACTCCCGGAGGGCGCGCAGGAGTCGCCGGCGCACAAAACCCAGGGCGAGGGGAAAGTCACCCGTCCACGGTCCTTCGCTGTGGGAAGGGAGTGCGGATCTCATCGCTCTTTCCATCATCATGGGATTACTGATGGCCACTTTGGGTTTCGACCACATCACCGGAGCGTTCGACCCCGTGGCCGGGGGGTTCAGTGTCCTCTGGCTGCTAGTCCTGACCTGGTTGTCGGGTGGGGCCATCATCATGTTCGAGAGCCACACAGAGGGATCACAGCGGGTTGAAGCTGGGATAGCCAAGTCGCTGCTGGTATACGTCCTGATCAGCCTTGGCATCTTCTTGTTTTTCACCATCGTCCACTACACGAGAGTAAGCTATCAGCCCCAGATAGAGAACATACATGACCTACTTGACTACTCACGCCAACTCTCCAATACCATTCTCGTCTATTATGTGGCTGTGTTCACCGTCGTCCTCCTGATTGCTTGGGCTCTGATGAGTGAGAGCAGGCTTCCTAGAAAGCTTGGCCACTGGCCGAGCGTGGCGCTCTCTGCCGCCTTGACGGTTGGCGCCGCTCTCCTCATCCTCGTCACCAACGCCAATATCGTGCGGGCTGATATCCACTACAAGCAAGCCCTCAACTGGGACAACGCCCAACAGTGGGATGCGAGCATGGCCCTCTACGAGGAGAGCATGCGCCTGGCTCCTGACCAGGACTGGTACTACCTGTTCATGGCGCGAGCTATCCTGGAGAGATCCAAGGTCGCAGAAGGGCAAGAGGGCGGAACCTCTTTCGAGCCTGAGTCCATCAGTGACTTCCTGCGCCTGACCCCTGAGGAGGTAGCTGCACTCAGCGCTGATGGCCTGTTCAAGAGCGGCTTTGCGGTACTCGCTCAAGCCAGGGATATCAACCTCCTGAACACAGATCACTCCGCCAACCTGGGTCGCGCCTATCGCATGTGGGCCGAAACCAGTGCGGACCCCCAGGAGGTGCAGCAGAGGTGGGAGCAAGCGGTGAGATACTACGAGGATGCCACCACCTTGAGCCCCCATAACGCTCAGCTCTTCAATGAGTGGGGCTTGGTCTACTTCAGCGTCGGCAGGTATGACAAGGCCATCGACAAGTATGAGCAATCCCTGGCGCTCGATCCGGAGTACGTGCAGACTTACATCCTGCTGGGGGATGCGCATACCGTGCTGGGCAACACAGAGGAGGCGGCCGTGGCCTACGAACAGGCCTTGAGGATCGCGCCCAACCAGATCAAGCCTCACATCCAGCTCTGCGCCTTTCTGGCCCAGCAAGGGAAGTTGGAAAAGGCTGTGGAGCATTGTCTGACGGCCATAGACCTGGCGCCGAACAACTACGAGGCCCATCGCAATCTGGCCATCATCTATCGGGACATGGGTGACATCGAAGCGGCCCTGGCTGAAGCGCTGATCTCCCGAGAACTGACAAGCGAGGAAGAGAGACCCGCCTGGGACAGCTTCATCGCCGGGCTGGAGGGGTCAAGCCAGTGATCAACCTGTTGCTCATCTTCGTGAGCGCCCTTCTTCTGGCGTTGGGCGCCACGCCCGTCGTCCGACGCCTGGCGGACCGCCTCGGAATCGTAGACCAACCCGATCCTCGCAAGCTACACCGCGCGCCGGTACCCTTGCTTGGCGGGATAGCTATTTATGTGGGCTTCATCCTGGCCCTGCTGGTTTTCGGCGAGGGGTGGGTGCTCTCCCAGATGATCGGCATCCTGGTGAGCGCGACCATGGTCTCCTTCCTGGGCATCTGGGATGACCGTTCGGGAGTGCGTCCTCTGCTGAAGCTGCTAGGACAGTTGGTTGCAGCCAGCATCTTGATCATCTCTGGGGTCAAGGTGAGTTTCCTGCCCTACCCCGCTCTCAATGTGGCTATCACCCTTGTGTGGGTAGTGGGGATCACCAACGCCTTGAACCTCTTGGATAACATGGACGGGCTCTCTGGAGGCGTGGGTGCTGTGGCGGCCGGCTTCTTCCTCCTGCTAGCAGCCATGAACGGCCAGTATCTGGTGGCGAGCCTTGCTGCGGCCCTCATGGGGGCCTGTATCGGCTTCCTCTACTACAACCTCAACCCGGCCACCATCTTCATGGGCGACGCGGGCAGCATGTTCCTGGGCTTCATCCTGTCAGTGGTGGCGATCAAGCTCCGCTTTCCTGGTCGCCCCAGCATGATCACGTGGATGATCCCCGTGGTCGTACTGGGTCTGCCTATCTTCGATACGACACTTGTGGTCATCTCTCGTCTGCGAGGGGGCATGAACCCTCTAACCAGTCCCGGCAAGGACCACGTCTCCCACCGCCTGGTGCAGATGGGTTTATCTCAGAGAAACGCGGTGATCGTCCTCTACCTCATCTGCTGCGCCTTGGGGCTTGCTGCCCTTTTCATCATGCAGGCCGACTTTCTGCAAGCCTATCTCATGGGGGCAGCGGTGTTCGTCGCGGGGCTGATAGGCCTCATCGCTTTGGAAAGGGTGCGGCCGACCGGGGGGCAAGATGGATCTAGAGCGTAAGATCGAAGAAAAGGAAGCTCGCGTCTGCGTCATGGGCCTGGGCTATGTCGGATTGCCCCTGGCCGTGGAGTTCGCGCGGATCGGCTTCACGGTAACCGGCCTGGACGTGAACGAGGAGCGCGTGGCGGCCATCAATGCGGGTCAAAGCTACATCCAAGACGTGGACCACACCGATGTGGCAAAGGCGGTGGAAGAGGGACATCTCACCGCCACCACCGATCATGAGGTACTGAAGGAGATGGACGTCATCTTCATCTGTGTCCCGACGCCCTTCACCAGGACCAAGACCCCCGATCTGTCCTACGTGGTGGCTGCGACCAAGGGGATAGTGCCCCGCTTGCAGCCAGGGCAGTTGATAGTCCTGCAAAGCACCACCTACCCGGGAACGACGGAGGAGGATGTTCTGCCCATCTTGGAAAGCTCGGGACTGGTCGCTGGACGTGATTTCCACCTCGCCTTCTCGCCAGAGCGAACCAATCCTGGCGACAGACAGCACACGGTCAGGAATACGCCCAAGGTGGTCGGCGGAGTCTCGACTCGCTGTGGAGAACTGTCCCAGCAACTGCTGCGACACTTGATGCCAGACGTGTATCTCGTATCCTCTCCGCGGGCCGCCGAGATGGCCAAACTACTGGAGAACATCTACCGCAGCGTCAACATCGCGCTGATCAACGAGCTGGCCAAACTCAGCGAGCGCATGGGCATAGACATCTGGGAGGTCATCGAGGCCGCCTCGACCAAGCCCTTTGGCTTCATGCCCTTCTATCCGGGACCGGGAGTGGGCGGACACTGCGTGCCTGTCGATCCTTACTATCTGTTCTGGAAGGCCCGCGAATACGATTTCTATCCCAGATTCATCGAGCTGGCGGCCGAACTAAACCAGAGCATGCCCTACCATGTCCTGACCAAGATAGGCGACGCCCTCAACGGACAGGGGAAGACGCTTCAGCAGGCCAAGGTACTCGTCCTGGGCGTATCCTTCAAACCCGATGTGGACGACGCTCGCAACTCCCCTGCCCAACGGGTGGTCGAGCTGCTCCTGACCAAAGGCTCCCACGTAGCCTACAACGACCCTCACATCCCCCGGTTCACGGTGGGCAGCGACGTCTTCTACCGTGAGGAGACGACCCTCAGTTCCGTCCCCCTGACTGAGGATCTCCTGGAGGACCAGGATTGCGTGGTCATCGTGGCCGGCCACAGTCGCTATGACTATGAGTGGATCGTGGCCCACGCCCCATTGGTCATTGACACTATGAACGCCACCAGGGAGGTGAAGACCAACCGCGAGAAAATCTTCCGCGTTGGCGCCCCCTCGCCTGGACGGTAGAAGGATGAGTTCTCCGACGGTTACAGACCTGATACGAGAGGTGGGGGAGGACAACACCTCGGGCGCTGCGGAGTTGGCCAGGAAGGGAGCCGAGGTCTTGGTTCTTCTGGCCAATCAGACGGCGGCTCCAGACGCACCCCAGTTTCTGTCGGAGTTGCTGACCACAGGAAAGGCGCTCATCCAGGCCCAGCCTTCCATGGCTCCCCTCTTCAACCTGGTCAACGCTGTCCTGTCGAGCCTGGAGACGATGCAAGATGCGGACCAGGCTCGGCGAGCGGTCAAGGCCGCCGCCCAGGCCTTCGTCGCCGAACTGAACGGCAGGGTAGAGAGGATCGCCCTGGAAGCCCTGTCTCTGCTGTCCGACGGTTCAACAGTGTTGACCCACTCCCGTAGTTCCACCGTATTGAGAGCTCTTCTGCTGGCCAAAGAGAGAGGTCGACCGTTCAGCGTCGTGTGCACCGAGTCCAGGCCGATGTACGAGGGACGAGAGGTGGCACGGGAACTGGCCCAGGCAGGGATCGAGACCACGCTGGTTGTGGACTCCGCTGTGGGCCACTTCGTGGGCCAGGCGAACACAGTCATGGTGGGCGCGGACAGCGTCTCCACTCGGGGACTGGTGAACAAGATGGGCACGTACGGGTTGGCGCTGGCGGCGAAGGCCCGTCGTGTGCCTTTCTACGCCCTTTGCGGGACCGAGAAGTTCCTGCCTCCGGACTATCCCTATCTGGAGATAGAGAGAAAGGACCCCCGAGAGGTGTGGGAGCACGCGCCCGAGGGGATAACGGTGCTGAACTACTACTTCGACGTCACTCCCCTTGCATACGTCAGTGGACTGGTCACGGAGAGGGGGATACTCCTCCGCCCCCAGGTGGAGGAGATGCTGAGACAACCTAGGGTGCACGAGCTGCTCCTTTGAGCGACATCGCGGGGAAGGAAAGCCCAAGCATGACAGATCAGACGAGGGTTGAGATCATCGCCGTAGGCAACGAGTTGCTGCTGGGTGATGTATTGGATACGAACACCAACTGGCTGTGCAAGAGGATCACCGGTGTCGGCGGCCAGGTGACGAGGGCCGTGCTGGTGAGGGACGACCACCAGGCCATTATCGCCGAGATTCTAGCGGCGCTGGAACGGACTCCGAGGCTGATCATCACCACCGGGGGGTTAGGCCCGACCGGTGATGACATCACCCTCCAGGCGGTAGCCAGGGCCACTGGTCGTCCTCTGAAGCTGGATCCCGAAGCGCGGGATCTGGTGAAAGCCAGGTACCAGGAGTTGGCCGAGCGGGGACACGTCGACGATCCTGCCCTTACGAAGGCCAGGGAGAAGATGGCCTATCTGCCCGAGGGGGCCACGCCCGTGGCCAACCCGGTGGGCAGCGCTCCGGCGGCCATGCTGGAGATCGGCAATTCGGTTCTCATCTCTTTGCCCGGCGTCCCAGAGGAGTTGAAGGGCATCTACGACGGGACCCTTCAGCCCACTCTCAAGAAGATCTTCGGCGACGGCTTCTACGAAGAGAGGGCTGTGATCGCCCATTGCGGCGACGAATCCACGCTGGCGCCAATCCTATCAGAAGTGGTGGCGGCCCACCCCGAGGTCTACATCAAGTCCCGTGCCAGGCGGTACGGACCAGAGGTGGAGATCCTCATCACCCTCTCGTCGGCTGGCGACGGCAGGGAGAGAGTTGAGGGCAACTTAGACCACGCGCTGGAGGAGCTCACCACGGCTCTGTCCGGAGCAGGATTTGATATCAACCGAACCGACAGATAATCCTGCTTCCCTCTGGCGAGGGTGGCATCAGGACTGAGTTCTCCGCCACCGCTTGAGTCGCGTGTGCTTCATCGCCCTGACGGCAGTCCCACTCCCTGGGCTATCGGTGTTCGGAAGCTGATCGCACGGCCGCTGAAGCATCACCTCAAGGAGGAGGGCTAGCTGCTTGTGTCCAGTCCGGTGAGCTTGGCAAATCTTGTGCCGGGGTCACGACCAGTACGTCGGGTGGCGCGTGGTCGAGCGGATGTTCGTCCCAGGTGATGAATCGAGCACCTTCCCTACGGGCCAGCGCCACATAGATTGCATCCATGCCTCGCAGGCCTTGCGCCGCACCAACGGCGGCTGCGAGACTGGCCAGTTCCTCGTCCACGACAACAAACCGATGACTCGGAAGCCGACGCAACTTCAGCGCCGCAGTCTGAGCCAACTCGCTGTCACCCGTGCCGCGACCGAGAGCACTGGCAACCTCTGGGATCACAATCTCTGGGCACGAGACCGCTGGCTCTCGCACACGAACTTCGTTGAGGAACTGTCGGCTGGCCTGGTGCTCCGATTCTTGCCTTCGAATGTCGCTCACATAAATGCACGCATCGATCACGTACATGACCTACTGGCGTCCTTCAATCACCAGTTCGACAGCTGATTTCTCAGATTTCCAGGCTGCGCTGACTAGATCTCTCAGCCGGTCCCACTCCTCCCACGGGTCGGGGGCCTCCGGAACCTCCCTGCCAGCTACTACATACTGGGTGTCCGACGAGGCCCAAGCGGGAGTGGAAACCGACAACCGGCGGTGACCTGTCCAGTGTTCCTCGTATCTCCCTGAAGTAGGAACAGACAGAAGAGATGGCGCTGGAGTAACGTCTTCCGACCTGTACGCCAAGTAGGCCCGGAGCCCGCCGGAGCAATGGCTCGGCTCTCCGCGATGGATCATTGGAGGAGCCAACGAGACAGGGTCGTCATGTTCTAAGATACTCGATCTATCCACGAGACGAAACCTCGCTATCCCTCAGCCGCTTGCTTTCCCTATATCTCTCGACGTTGGTCTTGATAGTCCCCGCCATGGCGAGCATCGCCTCGGCGGAGACGGCGATCTTGACCACCGGCGATACCTCGAGCGCATCCATCTCTCCGAGATCCGGTTCCCTGTCAGCGGGGGGAACTGGAGGAGTCACTATTCCGAAGACTAGAAAGAACTCCGGCCCCGCGTGTGATATTAGCAGCTGATTCGCGTAAATCGTAGGGAGATCCTTGACCGTCTCCGGCCAAACTATCTTAATCTCCACAACCTCACCTGTCTGGTGCATCTCGCTTCCGTTCTTCACAGTGGTCTCCTCCGTGCCGCTACAGACAACGGCCCCGAGCCTGCCAGACTGCAATACATCTCTCTATCCACAATTATGCGCGCCGGACTCCAAAAAGGCAAAGCTCGTGATCGGCTGCCTTGGCTATTGCTCAGACCTAACGCTTGGACACAGACTACCTGTGAAAACTCCGGGGATAGCTCATACGGACGCTTCAGCTGGTTCTGGAGACTGCATATTCGTCCCGCTTGAAGCGGTGCGTCAACCCACTTTGATAGGCAGTCGCGACACGATGGCCCACAGTCCAGTGAGATGGAAACTGTGCCCTGGCGTTGTCTAAGCCGGGGACGGGCTTACCTCTCCGCCGTCCGCACTCCATCGTAGTCCCTGCGCAGTTGACCTAGCTCAGCCCGAGTGACCGGCTGATCGCCGTAATGAACCCGCATATAGGCGGCCGTGATCCGGGCCAGCGACTCCTCGTGGCCACCGAAGGCTCGGACCAGAAGAGGCAGGTAGTCATCCGGAGGCTGGGCGGGATGTCGCGCATAACCGCGCCGCCGAGCCAGGCGACTCAGATTGGCGTACATGTTCTGAACGGAGATGGCCGCCAAGAGCTGGCGACCGAGTCCGAAGCGCCTCACCAGGCCCGCCTTCTCCCGCAGCCAACGCATCCCCCGGCCAAGTGTACTCCCGCCGAACGTGATCTCCTCTTCCGTCTCCTCCTCTGAGTCGTCCCGACGCGACCGCGAGCGAATCTTGTTCAAGGAGAGCAGCACAAACCCCAGCATCACCAAGATCCCCAGCAGCACCCCAGCGTAGCGCAGAAGGGTCTGCACCCAGGGCGGCAGCGTGAGACCAGCACCCTCGGATCTCCCAGCCATGCTCGTGAACGAGCCGAGGAGCTCCCTCATGGTATCAAAGAACCCAGAATCCACGCCGACCGCGAGATGGCGCAGGAGCGATTCCAGGGAGACAAACACGATCTCGGTCAGGGCCACCAAGATCAACACCAGAGGCTGTAGCAGAACGCCCACTACGCGCCAAACCGGTTCTAGCCACCCCAGAGCAGCTTTGATGCTGGTCGGCGTGAATAGCAGCGAGACCAAAGCTGTACTGCCCACCGTCAATCCTACAGCGACCAGGAGTCCGGCCAGCCTTCGTATAGGCAGGGAGGGCCCAACACTGCCGCCAGATGAGGCCTTCTCGCGAATTCGGGCCAGGGCGACGGCTGTCAAGCCCAGCAGAAGATACAGCCAGAACAAGATCCTCACGTCGTAGCCGCTGACGTAGCTGAGCAGACCCGCCCCCAGAATAAGCACCAGAATCCCCATTCGAAAGCTGACACCCACACTGAAGAAGTCCAGCGAACGACTTGTGGCACTCGTGGCCCGTTGCCAGAGCAGCAAGTTAGCGAGCACCAGCACCAGTTCCGGCCGTAGCCCCCGATGGAAGTTGAACAGGGCATCGAAGGTGCTAGGCAGCCAACTGAAATCGTTCAGTGGAGAGCCCCCATAGAGCCAAAGGCGCACCAGCACAACAGTACTAAGCACAACCAGCCCCACAACGGTCAACTTGAAGGCGGGCGAACTCATCTCTCGCCGGCTCAGAAACTCGAGTGCCAGAATCCACATCGACAGTGCAGCGAGGAGCGCTCCCATAACGAGCATGGGGCTCCACCCCAAGCCCTGCTGGTGGAACAGCAGGGCCACAAACGGCGTGATCCAAGCTATCTCCATGCCTGCCAGACAGAAACGAATCAGCCCTTCGCGGCGACTGGAGAGCAGCATCAAGCCACCACCTCCGTCGGCGCGATCAGGTCGTCCACTAGGTGGGGTAGATGATAGACCAGAATCCCCGGCAGTTCGCGGACAGGGGGCTCTTCAGCCAGGGTGAAGAGCACCATTTCGCGCCCCGCCTGGTCTAGCTCCAGCAGAGTCGCCAACAAATCGTCATGGGCGATGGCCGTGACCACGAGCAGCGTCGCACCCCAGGGGAGCCTGGGCGATTCCCGAAGGAGCATCTCCTCTATAGGCAGCGAGGCAAAAGAGGTAATTCCCGCCAGAGACTCCAGAATCCGGACGAGTTGATGGGGGCTCCGACCCGGCAGCAGACGCAGCGGCTGGTCACTGCCCCGCAAGACCCCATTGGAGATCAAGCCCACCGGCAGTCGCAGCTCAACGCAAAGGGCCGCCAGGCTGCTGGCCACGCTGATCACCCGCTCCGCCAACTCCGGGATGCTACCCTGCCAGTGCCGTGGCAGGGTGGTTACGTTGAGAAAAATCAACACTTGCGGCTGTTCGCTGGGTTCATGGATCCGACTCAGCATCTGCTGGTGTCGGGCGGTCGCTTTCCAATGGACCCTGTGAAGACCGTCGCTGGGCTGCCACTCCCGAATCCCCATCGTGCGCATGGGATCTTCGAACAGACGAGCTTCAGTAGCGCGTTCGCCGAAGGGAGTCTTGGCAGGCAGCCGCAGTTCGGCCACCGAATAGAGGCGAGGATAGACGAGCAGGTGATCTCGCCGAGCATCGATGGCCTTGCGACTGAAGAAGCCAAACCCGTCGCCAGTGCTGATCGTAGCCGGGCCAAAGGTGTGGTAGCCTCGTTGGGTACAACGAACGGTGAAGCGACGCCTCAGACCCTGAAAAGCGCCCGGCATCCAGAAAGTCCGGAATTCGGCCAAGTTGCTGGCGCGATTGGGCACCACCTGGCCGCCACCCACGGGCAAGTCCGCCGGAAAAACGTCCAGAATGCTTAGCCAGGTGAGCGGCAGGAACTTCTGGTTACGTACCTCCAGGGTCAGGTCGATCGTCTCACCCACAAAGGCGCGGGTTTCGCTCAGATGGCGCTCATAGTGCAGGCCGAACAGGCTGAGCTGGTTCCACACCCAGCTAGCACCGGCGATACCAAAGAGACCCAGGGCCACCACTAGCAGAAACTGGTTGTCGAGAGCCAGACTAGCCAGCATCAACATCAGGCCCAGCATGACCCAGGCCTCGCTGAATTGAGTGTCCTTCTCCAGATCCAGGTAGCGTTCCCCGCGCAGTTCCTTGAGCATACGCTCGAAGGGCCTACCTTGTTCGGGGCTTTCACCTGGAAGGGCTTCAGAAGGCCGGGCCTCGCGGCGCCGTTCTATCTCCAGCAGTTCTGTCTGGTCCTTCATGCCCGGTCACTCCACTACGGGCACAGGAACAGAACCGACGATCTCAGCCACCACCTGAGCAGGGGTGCGACCCCGCAGTCGAATTTGGGGACTGATGTGTAGACGGTGGGTCAGCACAGGTGCGCAGAGGTACTGCACATCGCTGGGGATGACGAAATCTCGCCCTCGTAGAGCGGCCAAGGACTGGCTGGCCTTGAACAAGGCCAGGGTGCCCCGGGGCGACACGCCCAGATCCACCGCTTCGTGTTCCCGCGTGGTCCGAACGACGTGCAGGATGTAGTGGCGCACATCCGCGCTGATGTGGATCTCCCTCACCTCGCGCTGCAGTTCCAGGACCTCATCCGCCGAAGCCACTGCGTGGAGGTCCTCCAGCGGATCGTCTCGCTGATAGGTGAGCAGGATCTCTTCTTCCTCGGCCTCGGTGGGATAGCCCAAGGCAAGCTGCATGAGAAAGCGGTCGATTTGAGCCTCGGGCAGGGGAAAGGTGCCCTCCAGTTCAATGGGATTCTGGGTGGCCATCACCAGAAAGGGGCGGGGTATTTGATACGTTTCGCCGTCTACCGTGACCTGGCACTCCTGCATGGCTTCCAGGAGACTGGATTGGGTACGCGGTGTGGCCCGGTTGATCTCGTCCGCCAGGAGCACTTGGCTCAACACGGGGCCAGGGCGGAACTCGAACTCCTGACTCCTCTGGTTGTAGTAGTTCAGGCCGGTAACGTCACTCGGCAGCAGATCCGGCGTGAACTGGATGCGGGAGAAGGTACAGTCCAGACTACGAGCCAGCGCCTTGGCCAGCATGGTCTTGCCGATGCCGGGTACGTCCTCCAGAAGCACGTGTCCCTTGGTCAGCAGGGCCGCCAGCAGCAACTCGGTGACGTCGGCCTTGCCGATGATCACCTGACCCACGTTTTGCCCAACGGCCTGAGCGAACTGGGTGAAATCCATGGATCCTCCCGGGTTTCCGGCAGCACCGGTGAACGCTGGATACACCGTGACAATCACGTCTACATCTGCCCCCAAGGACCAAGCCGCTGCCACAGTCCGTCTTCTATCCCGCCCTCATCGAGTTGGTGACGTGAGGCTCGGTCGCGTAGGGATTGTCCGCTTGCGCAGGAATCGGGTGCTCACTGTCATCACTCTCGCTCTATGAACCCTACGCTGTCCAGCATTCTCTCCATCTCTGGACCGTACTCGGACCAGTTGTCTAGCATCGACATGGCAAAGAACGCATATCTCCAGCCTTCGTACTCGGCAGCGGCCAAGAACCCTCTCGTATGGGGGCCGAGGTACGGATCAGTACCTTCAAAGGTCACGATGAACCCTCTCTGGTCACCGATGGTGCGGGGAGTTGGATCACCAAACTGCCACCCGTCTGAGGACTGGAGGGGATCCTGATCCGCATACCATTCCTCGAGCGACTGTCCCTCCAATGAGGATCGCCCAACGAACATCAGAGCACCGCTCTTGTGGTCTACCCTGAGTATCTCCTCCGACGGGGCAAAGGTTACCTGCTCTCCATCACCCTTGTGCCACCAGCCCTCGGGATACCACATAGCCAGACCCAGTGAGGCGTTCTCATAGTTGGGCTCGATGACCTCAGGGGCAGGGGACGCGTTTGGCGCCCCGCACCCCGAGAGCAGGATCGCGAGCAGCGCAATGGTTGTCCCTGCGGAAGGAGCTATCTCTCTCATGTCTCCTGCTTGCCTGGTTTCCCCAAGTGGGCCGACACGGACCCGCCATCCTCACTGTTTCACACCGGCGGGGAGGGCAAGTGGTTCAGGTCTAGTTCCTTCAGTGCGTAGCTACCGGCCGCCTTCCAGAACATGACCTCGCGCTTGCCCCGGTCTGACCTACGCCACCATGAAGGTGTCCCCGGTACGTGCAACGGTCGCGGCCTTCGGGAGTTCGACTTCTGGACGAGGAACCCCACTGTCAACCAGGGAAGAAGTCCTGGGAACCGATGATGGGCTTCTCGAGTCAGACTGGCTGTCATGAAGAGGGTGCTCACACCGCCCATGAAACGGAACTCCCAGTAGCGGCACGGTGCAGTCGGTCTAGCAGAATCGCGGGGTCACCAACCGTCAATGGCTATCATAGCACGATCACGGTGATGAGGCAAAAGCACGCCAGCGCTGGAAGTCGGTGCTGATTGGGACTCTGACCCCTATCAATCCACGATAGAGATGAGGAGGTTGAAGATCGACTGCAGGACATTGACGTAGAAGTTGCCGCCCAGATCACGCAGTATCTCGAAGGGCAGTCCTGGAGAGCCGAAGAAAGGGCGAAGCGTCCAGGCCATTTGAGTGCCCACAAACCCATAGACGAAGATCCAGAGCCACAGAATGAGATTGCGGATCCCCATCCCCTCGCCTTTCTGCACATGTCTCATCCCCTGCCACAAGAAACTCAACCCCGCCACGCCCGTGATGGTCAAGATACCCACGTTGAGCAGCTTGTAGAACTGATAGTTGGGCGCGGTAAGCCAGAAGAAGAGGGCGATGGGCGTGAAGGAAAGGGTCAAGACCGCGATAACAGCGATGGCCGTCATGATCAGGGCGAAGGTCTGCGCCAGTGTGAGGCGGGAGCCGAAGAGGAGGTTGAAGAAGTAGAGGGTGGGTAGGCAGATAGCCAACGTTATGAGATAGAGGATAGGCAGCTTGATGGCCGAAGAAAGCGCCTGGAGCAGGCTATTGGAGATGCCCAGTACCGCCCCGTAGATGGCCAAGAAGAGCACCGCCCCGATGAGCATGTTGCGGGTCTTGCGCCCGAGGTCGTCGCCCTCCCTGATCTCGTCGAAGAAGCCGCTCCGATTGCGCAAGATGCGCTCGATAACGTAGAAAGGTTCCATTCTTGCATCCTCCTTGGGGCCCGAATGTTGACCGGCCCCTATAGCTGGGCGATAGTCACCAAACTGAAGAAGGCCCAGACACCATAACCATAACTCCACTTCCTGAATGTAAGGCCCGGCACCAGCAAGGCAAGGACCCCCAAACAGGCGAAGATGATGGGAGTGGGGCTCCCCTGCCAGTGGGCCAGACTGCGCAGCAGGGGTAGCAGGATCCATTTGAAGGTCAGGGCCAGCGCCACCGGCACAAAAGCCGCCAGCACCGCCTGATTGGCCGACTCGCTGTGCAAGCGGCCCAGCATCCTGCCAACCTCCCGCGCCTCGCCGAAGCTGTCCACAGCCAACGCCCAGCTCTGCTCTTCACCCAGTCCGTGTTCTCGTAGTTCCACGACAGCCTCCTCCAGGTGAGACCGGATCTCCCACAGGATCGCTCTCTCACTTGTGGGATCAACGCTCAACTGGCTGGCTACCTCAGCCAGGTACCTCTCAAGCTCATCATTCATCGCCTACGCAGCTCCAAGACTAGGGGTCTAGGCCGTCCAGGGAGTACTTCTCCCTTGCGATTCATAGAATATGCTCTTCTCCATCCACTTCCGCCTAGCCTGGTCTAGACTTGTTTCAAACGGGCTATTGCGGACACTATAATCGGCGCAAGCCAAGTGCTGCCAGCAAAGTGAGCGGCATTTGGGCAGAGGGGCGAAGCGCCGAGACCTCATACGCCGTGTCATGCGCGGTTGGCCTGTCGCCCAAAACCCCTCTGTCCTCGCGGGTTCTAGCCGCCGCGCCTTGGCGTCCAGTCCAATGATACATCACCGCCGCCAGAGCCAATGCCACCAAGAACTGGGCAGATCCTATGGCCCGCATGAGCCAAGTCCAAGTATCCGAGTAGTATGGGCGCACGGTGCCGCTAATGATCTCAACGCTGACCAGGCCGACAAAGATTGGCACCAATAGCCCCCAAACCCGCCCCCGTGTCGAGCGAGAGAGCAACACCCAGATGGGCGAAACTACAAGAAAGAGTATCGCAGGGATAACAGAGACCAGCGTCACAATTGCCTGGTTGGACGTCCACACACCCAACGCGTAGCCAGGATCGAAAAACCCGTCTACCAGTACAAACTCAGCACCAACGACGACAAGCGCCGCGAGTAAGCCGTAGCGCCGGGCCAGCGGCAAGCCTATCGCAACGGGCAGCAGGATCACACCCATCCACAACATGGTGGACGGTAGCACAGCCAAGAGAGCCGCCGCCTTATTCGGATTGCGATCGGCAATGGTTGAAGTGATAACGCCAGCGATGACAACCAGGATCACGAGGCCAAGAAGGACCCACGCTAGTCGAGGAATTCGGATCCTGTGCTGTCTGTAGACGTGGTACACACCGAAGGAGGCAATTCCGGTGAGGAGAGCCACCAGTAGTACAAGGGGCCCAGCGTGCCATACTGGGCTGGCTTCGTCTATGAAAGGGAGACTCACCCACCACGATACAAAGAGGAGTATCCCGGATAGAGGGAAGAGAAGTACTCCCAATGCGGGAAAGCTCCAGACGGCAAGCCGGCGCTCGCGGACAAGCCCCGCGCCAATCAGCAGAACACATAGAGCGATCAAGCCACTCCCGTCGAGAGCGTGCCCGATGCTGCTCCCGAAGGCCGCCTGGAAAAGGCCACTACTGGTGCCAATTGCGAACAATCCAGGCAAGATAGCCAATCCAACTTTCACCCAGTGCGTGGGGGTGGATGAGGGATTCCGCATTTCAGACTTCCTTCGCGGCACTCGTCCTCGCCCTAGGTGAGGCAAGTGCACATGACTGTTCCATCCGCACACTTGGCAATAGGAACTAGCCAGAAACTGGGTCGGTGCTGTGTTCACCAAGGATGCTGAGCAACCGTCGGGAGAAGGCGGTCCACTCCTTCGTTGAGTCCGCCAGCACCTTCCTACCTTCCTCGGTGAGGTGATAGTACTTGCGCGATGGTCCCTTCTCCACGACCTGCCACTCCCCCCTCAAGAGGCCGCCCTTCTCCAGCCGATGCAGAGCTGGGTAGAGGGTACCCTCTTTGAACGAGAAATACCCGTCGCTCCGGCGCTTCAGCTCCTTGGCGATCTGATATCCGTACATGGGCCTCTCGGACAACATATTGAGGATCAGTACTTTGCTGCTGCCCTTCCTGAAATCTCTCTCCATAGCCTCACCCTTCCCTTCACTCGACAGTCCGTGTGCGATCCCGCCTTCTCAGCCCTGCAATAGCCAGAAGCCCGAAGACGATCGCGCTGAAGACGAGCATTCCATACTCCCCGTATAGGTTGGGCTCACCTTTCAAGATATCATGTAGTGTCGCCCAATCGAGCGCAAGCAACACAAGCACAACGGCGACCAATAGAAGAACTCTCACTGCCTGACTACCCTTCATCTGCTTTGCCAACAAGACTCCCAGCCACAAACCCACTCACCTGTGCACATACATAGGCTATCTATGTACCTAGATTAGTATACACCAATTTCCAGGACTTGTCAAGTCTGCGTTTTCCCCACACGCGTGGCGATGAAGGAATGCTGACCCTCCCGAAGGTTTTGGAACCTTCGGGAGGTTTGAATTCAGGGCATGCGCGTGCACCGCAGACCTCGGAGGTCTTGAAGACCTCCGAGGTCGTTTCCCCAGACGGTTACGGATTCCAGAGGACCATGTCTCAAGGCCGGCTCCGAATGGCAGACCGGGTCATGCGGTCTGTTTGCATCGTGAAACGGCACGTGCTATAATCCGCCCCACAATCGATCACTGCAACGCGTTGATCGGGACGAGTAGCGGCCCGAAAAGGTCCCAGAGAGAGGAGCCCACTGGCTGGAAGGCCCCTTGACCGGACGGCCGCGAAAACCCCCCGGGAGTGGACCTCTTAAATCGCAAGGACGTGGCGCCCTCAGCGGGAGTAAGAGGTTCCGGGCAAGGCCCGTTATCGCCTCAGAGTGCGGCGGCGGAGAGAACCGCTGCCGAACTTGGGTGGAACCACGCGAGAGCCTGCGCGCCCCAAGGCGCGAGGCTCCTTTTTTTGTGCCAGGCTCTGGCAGGAGGAACAACTATGAGTACGCTAACGATGAAGTTTGGCGGCACATCGGTGGGGAGCGCCGAGGCGATATCCCAGGCTGCCGACATTGTGCTGGAACACTCGCAGGACTGGGACCGCCTGGTGGTCGTCGTCTCAGCGGCGAGCGGCGTGACGGACTCCCTGACGCAAGCCGCTCTAGCGGCAAGCTCTGGCGACGAGCAGACCTATGAGGCCGTCGTGTCCGACCTGCGGCTCCGCCACTACGGAGTCGTGGATACACTATTGACGTCGAGCGGCGCGAGGTCCCCGCTGGCCATGGTGGACAGGTACCTGGAGGAGTGTGCCGCGTTTTGCCGCAGCATCCACGTCCTGGGGGAAGCGACTCCCCGCGCGATGGACGCGATTGCCTCCGTGGGCGAGAGGATCAACGCCCGCATTATGGCCGCGCTGCTACTCCAACGGGGGGCCCGCAGTGAAGCGGTGGACGCCACCGAACTGATCGTCACCGACGCCACCTTCCAGAAGGCTATCCCCCTCATGGAGCCAACTCGTGCCCAGGTCACCGCGCGCCTGGTGCCCATGCTGGCCGAGGGCGTCATCCCCATTGTGACCGGTTTTGTTGGTGCCACTCGGGACGGCGTGACGACGACACTGGGCCGGGGCAGGAGCGACTTCAGCGCCGCGATCCTGGGCGACTGCCTGGACAGCGATGAGGTCTGGATCTGGACCGACGTAGACGGTGTGATGACCGCCGATCCGCGCCTCGTGCCCCAGGCACAGGTGATCCCTGTGCTCTCCTACAGCGAGGTGGGCGAGTTGGCCTACTTCGGGGCCAAGGTGCTGCATCCTCGCACCATCCGTCCTGTCATCGAGCGCGGCATCCCTCTGTGGGTCAAGAACACCTTCAACCCGACCTGCCCTGGGACCCGCATCGTCCGCGAGGCCCAGAACACCCCTGGTACCGTCAAGGCCGTCACCGCCATCGAGGGGTTGAGCATGGTCACCATCGAGGGACGAGGAATGATGGGCGTTCCCGGCATCGCCGCGCGCACTTTTGCCGCCGTCGCCAGCCAAGGGGCCAGCGTGCTGATGATCTCCCAGGCCTCGTCGGAGCAGTCCATCTGCTTCCTGATCCCGACCGACACGGTCCAGCCTGTGGTCCAGGCCATCGAGGAAGAGATGGCCCTGGAGTTGAAGAGAAGGGACATAGACCGGGTTTGGTCCCTCGACGATGTGGTCATCGTGACTGTGGTGGGAGCCGGAATGAGGGGCACCCCCGGCGTCGCTGCTCGTACTTTTGGCGCATTGGGCCAGGCCAATATCAACGTGGTCGCCATCGCTCAAGGCTCGTCCGAATGCAGCATCTCCCTCGCCGTCGTGGCTGATAACGCCGCCAATGCAGTGCAACAGATTCACAGCGAGGTGATCCTCAATGGTTAGAGAATTCGTCGCCCGATCAATCCCCACCAGACCGATGCAGGGGAGGCTGAACGATGTCCTACCGTAGCTGGTTTGAGTGCATCCGTGGCTGCGGCCGTCGCTACTCCATCTACGAAGTGGTCTACAACTGCGAGGACTGCGGAGGGCTGCTGGATGTGAAGCACGATCTGGACGCATTGAGGGACCGCAGTGCGACGGAGTGGAAGGCTCTCTTCGAACGGCGCACCCGCTCGACGGAGTGGCCCTCTGGCAGCGGAGTGTGGAGCAAGAAGGAATGGGTTTGCCCTCAGATAGATGTTGCCAGCGTGGTCGGGCTGGGCGAGGGAAACACGCCGCTGCTCCGCGTCGAGCGGCTGGGTCGGGAGATAGGCCTGCCCCAGCTATGGATCAAACTGTGCGGCAACAGCCACACCGGATCATTCAAGGACCTGGGAATGACGGTACTGGTCTCGGTGGTGCGGCAGATGATCGCCGACGGGCAGCCGATCAGGGCTGTCGCCTGCGCCTCCACGGGCGACACCTCCGCCTCATTGGCTGCCTACTGCGCCGCCGCTGGCATCCCCGCCATCGTCCTTCTGCCCCGGGCCAAGGTCTCAACCGCGCAACTCGCTCAGCCCATCGCCAACGGAGCGCTGGTGCTGGCGTTGGACACTGATTTCGATGGCTGTATGCGGATCGTGCAGCAGTTGACCGCCGACCAGACCATCTATCTGGCCAACTCAATGAATTCGCTGCGTCTGGAGGGGCAAAAGACCGTCGCCGTCGAGATCCTCCAGCAGCTTGGCTGGCAGGTACCCGACTGGATCGTGATCCCAGGAGGCAATCTGGGCAACGTCAGCGCACTGGGCCGCGGAATGCTGATGATGAAGGAGTTGGGCCTGATCGACACCTTACCGCGCATCGCCTGTGCCCAGGTCGAAAGGGCGAACCCTCTCTACCTGAGCTATTTGACTGGCTTTGAGCAATATCGGCCTGTGAGCGCACAACGAACACTGGCCAGCGCCATCCAGATCGGTGACCCCGTAAGCTACGAGCGAGGAGTCAACGTCTTGCGCCACTTCGACGGAGTGGTCGAGCAGGCAAGCGAGGACGAGCTGGCGAACGCAGCGGCCCATGCTGACCGGACCGGCATGTACTGCTGTCCACAGACAGGTGCAGCACTGGCGGTGCTCACCAAGTTGAGATCGGGCGGTGTGATCAAACCATCGGACCGAGTGGTGGTCATCTCGACGGCCCACGGGCTCAAGTTCACCAGCTTCAAAGTCGGCTATCACGAGCAGGCGCTGGAGGACGTGACGGCCATCCACGCCAATCCTCCGCTAGAGTTGCCAGCCGACCACAGCGTCGTCAGTGAAGCCATCGACGAGGCGCTCCAGCCCCTGGCATCCTCTGATCGTTTCCGCTGACCCCAGGCATGCACCGCAGACCTCGGAGGTCTCCAAGACCTCCGAGGTCGTTTTCCCCGTGTGGGTGAACCTATACACCTCCTATCCTTGCGAAGGCTCGGAGCCTTCGCAAGGTTGTTCTTCTCGGTTTGATCGCAGGGTGTTTGCTTGCATCCCTTTTCGCACTTGTGCTCCATAATGCCCAGTGTCCGCTCGTCGGGTGTCCGCCATTTCTCTATAGTGTACGCTACGCGTCTTGACCCGTGCGTGAGTACTCGCCGTCCAGTGCAGTTCCTTGGCCCTTATGGTAGTCATCAATGGCTCGGCGCAATACGTCGAGGGCCGGGATAGAGTGCTCGGCGATATCCTCGCTCTTAGTACCGAGCACCTCAAAGAAGTCGGCTTGAGATAGCATGAGGGCATCGCGGAGTTCTCGCCCTCTAGCCAAATCACAGAGAATGCTAGCTGTGACGAGCATGGCTGGATCACAGGTAGCACATTCGAATCTGATATCGACGATTCTGGAATCGTGGATATCAAGATGTACAAAGAGATGGTCCCTGCCCCCTCGGCAACCCTCGGCATCGGCCATCGCGTCCGGATCCGAGATCTTGCCCAGATTGCGATTTCGCTCAGGGCCGGAAAACATCTCTTTGAAATGCTCAGCTACTACAGGGTCAATCACTCGTCATAACCTCCACGCGCGGAAAGTCCTTCGTCTCGTACATGATCTCGTCGAGAGTCTCGATAAAGGCTTTGCATTCGTCTATCGTGTTATACAGGTACAACGAAACTCGCGTGGCCGTGATGTTGCGGTTTATGCTCCTTGCGTTGAACCAAGAGTGGACACAGAATGTCCCTGTCCTCACCATGATATTATTCCGTTGATCGAGCTGCTCACCTATGTCCCCCAATCCTAGTCTCTTGATGAAGAAGGTGATTATGCCGCCACGTAGACGAGCATCCTGGGGACCCAGTACCTCTATGTCCTCGTAGCGCTGCAGGTGCTCACTTACATACCTATTCAGCTCGTAGTCATGTTGAGAGATGTTCTCTAGGCCAATGCGCATTAGGTATTCCGCAGCGGCACCAGCCGCAATGACACCTGCGTAGTTCTGAAGGCCAGCCTCGAAGCGCCAAGGAAGATCAAGATAGAGTGGTTCCCTGTGGTAGAAAGTGTCGGCCACCGTACCGCCGCCGACCATGAAGTTGTCGAGCCTGCTGAGTGATTCCTTCTTGCCGTAGAGAACCCCCACGCCCGTGGGTCCGCACATCTTATGTACTGAAAAGGCAAGGTAATCGACGTCCAGCTCTTGCACGTCGATACGCTTGTGTGGCACACTCTGTGCCGCATCGAGCACCACCGGAATATCATAAGCATGGCATAACTCAATGATTTCCTTCGCGGGAATCGTATACCCGTCGAGGTTGGATGTATGCACCATGCTTACTAGTGTCACGCCACCTGCTCTGATCCTCTTCTTCAGGGTCTCTAGGTCAAAGGTATTATCATCGTTTGAACGCACAACTTCATGTCGAAGACGTCCCTTGGCCTCAAGGTTGCGCCATGGACAGAGATTCGAGTTATGCTCCTTGTCAGTAGTGAGTATCACATCGCATTGCTGGAAGGGATAGCTGTGCGCCACTAGATTCAATGACTCGGTTGCATTCTTCGTGAAGATGATTCCATCTGGCGACTGTGCGTTGATCAGCCTTTGCAAACTCATCCGAGCTTTCGACACCTCTTCTCGAAGCTCGTTCGCAAACCAGTGGACGCTTCTGCCATCCCCGCCGGCAGTCGGGAATAGCTCATAGTATCGCATTAGAGCCCCTGTTACAGCCTGAGGCTTCATGGCCATAGACGCATTGTCAAAGTAGATTGGTGGCTTGCCCGCCCTACTCCTTCTCAGAGCAGCGAAGTCCTGCCTGATCTGGTCAATGTCCATCTTGCCTCCTACATTCTTGGGACGCACTATGACGTCAGCCAGAAGGCTCTAAGCCACCGTTTCGCAGTGGAGAAGGGTCCACTGACCGACGGATGGGGCCCAAGGCGCCCCAGGATGGGGTCAGAGCCCATGCTCTCCTCGCCACTTCACGTTGCGGTTTCGCAGGGCTGTTTACAATGGGCCATCAAAAGACAGAGCTTCTTGGTGCACTACTTAGCTGCCTGCTCCCAGCCTACTGAGATCGATGTCCTCGATGTCGGGCGGATGCGAAGCTCCTCCGTGGAATCACATCCCACGTTCCAGCGCGCGCTTGAGGGTGTCGCCGCGCAGGCCCTGCCGCAGCGCTTCCAGCGCCAGGGTGTCGGTGGTGGGGACATTCCCCAGGTTGACGTTATTGCCGAAGCGCAGAATCAAGTACTGCTGTTGGTTCTTGATCGGCGCTTCCCACATCAGCTTGTCCAAATCGGCCACGCCCGCGACGATTTGATCCACCTCGCTCTCGTTCACGGCGCCAGACTTGTCGAACACGCCCACACCCTTCCCGGCCTCACGCGCCTCGATGATCACCTGGATCGCGCCCAGCTCCAGGTCGTAGGCGATCAGCCGGTGCATCTCAGCCACCGCGATCTTCTCATCTGGGCTCTTCTTGCCCACCTCTGTAAGGACCTTGAAGCCTGCGTCCAAGGCGCGCTTGATGCAGTCACCCCGAGACTCGTCCGTCATTTCCATCGTACCGTCGGACACCTCGATAGCCGTGAAGCCCAGCTCCTTGGCCCGCCGCAAATAGTCGGGATAGCAGCCCTGGCACACCGTCACCTCCAGGAACGTGCCGCCGGGGTAGATGTCCACCCCAGCGCCCGTCACGATCTCCACCTTCTCGCGCAGGACCTCCTCGTCGTAGAAAGCCGAGGTTCCGAAGGAGAACTTCAGAAAGTCGACGTAATCGGCTGCTGTCGCCATCAGATCCTCTGTGGCTCGGGGGCCCAGCCCCTTGTCCAGAAGCATCGTCAGCCCGTTGGAGCGCGGCTTCGCGCTGCGCCCCGGCTCCGGCATACGGAATACACCTTCCCATGCTTTTTTGTTCATCACTCTACGCCCTCCATACTGGATTTCGGTCCGGCCAGAACGGTTCTGGCCTGCTTGATCTCCCAGTGAGGAGCGGCCACCAAATGCGAGACCGCTTTATAGCGGGCCTGTGCAAGTGGGGGACCGTCAAGGCCCGTCACTGGAAGTTCTTCGTACAATAGCGCTGTGGCCCCAATCTTCTCGGAGGCGCTCTCGAACAGTAGACGCGTCAGCGTGCGCGGACTGGTCACGTCGTGCACGATGGAATGCTCCCGCCCGGCCTCGATACGAGGGAAGATGAAAGACAGTCGCGGGTTGACCAGTTCCGCCCTGTCAGTCATGACCGAGCACAGGTCCACAGAGATCTTGGCCTCCCAGGGATTCTGCACCTGGGGGAGCTCCAACCCCAGACGCTGGGCAGCCTCTGGGAAGTCGTAAACAAAGCTCCCCACCCGGATGTTGTCCATCAGGGCGCCACGATAGAAGACCACGCCCTGCGGTTCTAGCCGGAAGTAGGTCATCTCGGTGCTGAAGATCTGGTATCCCCGCACCAGCGCTTCCAGGAGATAGACCGTCTTCCCGGCACCCGCCTTGCCAACAATAACGAGCAATTCGTGTTCCTGGGGCTTGTAGATCGCCGAGGCGTGGAAACTGTAGATGCCCTGCCGCTCCTGGACCGTCAGCGCGTAGCGGAAGAACAACCCCAGGTTGCCCAGTAGCGACCAACGCCGATCGCGGCCCCTGCGCTCCACGCGACCCAGATCGCCCTGTACGAACAGTTCCGCCTCGTTCGCCTGAACCTCGAAGGGCACACTGCGATCATCGAGAAAGAAAGCGTAGGCATCCAGGTCGGTGCCATAAGCGATCTCTTCGATCTGGCTCCAGTTGGTGATCTGAGAATGAATCTCGCCCGGCTCGAAGAACTCAGGATTGAAGATCAGGTCCCGCTTGCTGGAGGCAAGTCCATAGGTGATCCCCAGGATCTCAAAGCCCCGTGTGTGGGGCCAGGCGGTCGGCTTGGTCGCCATCCTCACGACTCCTTAGTCCACAAATCCCACATAGAGAACCCCTCCCTCCGGTATGCGGGGCACGAGCCTAGAGTGTCACGAAGCTCCCCAAGAGGGTGATGGCAATGAAGCTCAGCACTCCCACAGCCAGAGCCGCGCACAGGCCCACGAGGAATGGTTTGATGCCCAACCCTCTGAAGGTTCGGAAGTCGGTGCTCAGACCCACCCCAGCCAGGGCCACTACCAGGAGGTTCCCGGCCCAGGCCTTGATGAAGCCAACGATGCCCGTCCAGGCCGCGCCGTCCCACAGCCCCCAGGCGTTTCCGCCCGCGTTGATCCCGGCGTCGCCGATGGATCGGATTGCCGCCATGACCAGGAATCCTACGACGAACAGGGGCAACAGCTTGAGGAAACTCGCCCTTCTGCCAGTACTCTCACCCTGCCTGGCCATCTTGCGAGCGTAGTAGAAGGCCATGAAGGGGATGACGACGGCCATGAACACGTTGCGAACCAGCTTGGTGACCGTGGCCACGTCCAGTGCCAGTGGTGCCCCGAACACGTCGGCGTACACCTTGGCTGAGCCAACAACCTGAGATGTATCGTGCACCGACGTGCCCAGGAAAAGCCCCACTCTCGTTGCGTCGCCGGCGAAGATGGCATTGGCGGCGTAAGGGTAGACGAGCGTCGCAAGCAGCCCAAAGATGGTAATCACCGCCACCGCGTAGGCTACTTCCTCTTCCTCAGCATCAATGGCCGGACCGGTGGCCACGATGGCTGAGACCCCGCAGATGGAGGTGCCCACGGCGATGAGGGTCCCTAACCTCTCGGGGAGCCTCATCACTTTGTTGATACGCGTCGCGAAGAACAGGGCACCCAGAATACAGACCACGACGATGGGCACTCCGAAGACCCCCAGCTCGAACACGTCAAAGATGGTCAAACGGATGCCCAACAATACGATACCGAGACGCAAGACCTTTGTTACCGCGAACGCAAACCCGGGCTTGAGCACCCGGGGCACTGGCATCACAGCGCCTATGATCAGGCCAAGGAGAATGGCCAACATCACAGCTGAAATGGGAGTCTTGTCAAAGCCCAGCAGCGTGACGCCAACATACTTGCTCAGCCAGATGCTCAGCCAAGCGAGCAAGGCGGCTACCAGCAAGCCTGGCAGCAGCGAGGGAACCTTTTCCACAGTCACGCCTAGCAGGTTCTTCTCCCAGATGCTCATTTTGCGCGAGGGACGCGCAGTGGTCGCGCTACTCATAATCTTACCTCATGACTCATGGTTTCTTCTGCTCAACTGTCCAATCTGCTCGTCACACCCAGTCGAGCAATCAAGCGCTGGTTGCTCGCACCCTAGTATCCGACAATCTCCTTCTCCGGCGGAACGGGATAGCTCCTCTTGCTGTGGACAAGCCCCATATCAGCCAAGGCCTCGGCGACCTTCAGTGCAAGTATCGCCGGATCGAGCACTGGTACGTCAGCAATGGCTTGTTTCCTCAAGCCCTCTTCCATGCTCTTGGCCAGGCCAGCCATACCCGTACAACCCAAGATGAGCACGTGAGCACCATCCTCTTGAACCGCCCTGACGCATTCATCCACCACGGTCTTGAAGACCCCGGCGTGACCGTCTACTACTTCCGGGACTTTCATGTTCACCGGTCTCACCGACACCAGCTTTCCCCTCACACCCACCTTCGCGGCAAGGCTCTCCACCGAAGGGATCCTTCTGTCCAGAGTCGTGATCACGGAGAACCTGTGCCCCAGCATAGCTGCGATATGCATGGATGTCTCACCCGCTCCAACCACCGGGATAGAAACCAATTCCCGAGCCTCCTCAACGCCAGCATCGCAATAGCAGCTGCAGACCACCGCGGCCACGCCGTCTCTTTCAGCCTGCATGATCTTGGCCACAGCATCGGGCACAGCCAAGGCTTTATCGTAGCTTGATTCGATACAGGGTGGCCCCTTATCCAAACCTACCACGCTTATGTCGGTATCCGGCCGGGTGAGGGGTGACAACGCCTCTAGCGTCATAGCCTCAAACTCCCTGCTGGTGACAGGTGCTATTATGCGGATCTTCATCCCCCTTTCTCTCCTTGTTGCTCGCGATTACCCACTCTGATCATCCAGCTCAGGGAAGCTCATCATATTATGGGTTCCAAGGGTGATCCGCTAGCACACTCTCTACCTGACAACCCAGCAGCCAACCCCTATCCACTTGCAGGTGCCTATGGTTCTACCTCTACGCCTCGAGATCTCTCTCCGTCGAGCTGGATGATGGCTGGCTCAAATCTCATCACGATGATGGATAGAGAGCCCAGCTTCACTCTACCACTCACACCCAGAAAGTGCCGGCATACTGCCCTGATCACGCTGCCGTGGGTCACAACGCCGATGACATCACGTCCTGATGCATCTCTCACGATGGTCTCGAAGACGTTCCGGACTCTACTATCAAACTCATCAACCGGCTCGGCCCCCGGTATCAGCTCCCCTGCATAGTAATCACCAGGTGTGTGTTCGAGCTCCTTCAGAATGGGGCCGAATATCTCCCTGGCCTTTGACCTCTCTACACCAGACAGAACTCCGTATGAGTTCCTGTCCACCAAATCATCAACGATTCTCACTTCGCAGCCCAGGGCCTTGCCAAGAATGGCTGCGGTTCCGTGTCCACGTCTGTCTGGGCCCGCATAGAGCACTCCAATACCAGAGTCAGCCAACTCGGCTGCCAGTTCTCTCGCATCTGCACGCCCCGCTTCGGTTAGAGGGAAATCTGAGAGTCCACCATAGCAATCTTCAATCTCATCAACTGATTCTGCGTGACGTAGCAAGAAGATCCTCATTGTTTATTGCCTCCGTAGTATTCTTGGTGAAGATGACTTCATTTGCTGACCTCGCATTGACCAGCCGTTGCAGACTCGCCCGCGCTTTCGATACCTCTCCTCTGACCTCATTTCCGAACCAGTGCACGCTCCTGCCATGACCGCCGCAACTTGGGAATAGCTCGTAGTGGCGCGTCAGACTCTCTATCACCGGACGAGGCTTCATAGCCATACCTACGCTGTCGAAGTAGATTGGTGGCCTTCCTGCTCTTGTCCTCCGTAGAGCGGGAAAGGCTTGCCTAATCTGGTCCACCTGCATCGCGGATCTCTCGTCCCCTCGCTAGATCGCATAGGACGTTGGCTGTGACAAACATTGCCGGATCGCACGTAGCGCATTCGAATCTGACGTCGACGATCCTGGAATCCTCGATAGCAAGATAGAGGAAAAGATGGTCCCTGCCTCCTCGGCAACCCTCAGCATCGGCCATCGCGTCCGGATGGGAAATCCTGCCCAGATTGCGGTTCTCCCCAGGCCCGGAGAACATGTGCCTGAAATGCTCGGCTACTACAGGGTCAGTCACCCGCCCCAAGCTCCACGCGCGGAAAGCTCTTGGTCTCGTACATGATCTCATCAACAGTCTCGACAAAGACTTTGCATTCTGCCATAGTGTTATACAGGTACAGCGAGACTCTTGTGGCGGTGATGTTGCGGTTTATTCCCCTTGCGTTGAACCACGAATGTACACAGAAAGTCCCTGTCCTCAACATGATATTGGCCCGCTCATCGAACTGCTCGCCTATGTCTCCAAGTCCTAGTCTTCTGATGAAAAACGTGAGTATGCCGCCACGCAGACGAGCATCCTGCGGGCCTACTATGTCTATGTCCTCGTGTCTCTGCAGTTGCTCAGTCACATACTTGTTCAGCTCGTGCTCGTGTCGAGAGATGTTCTCTAGACCTATGCCCATCAGGTATTCCGCAGCAGCGCCGGCCGCAATGATGCCAGCGTAGTCCTGAAGACCTGCCTCAAAGCGCCACGGGGAATCGAGGTATAGCGGCTCCTGATTATAGAAAGTGTCCGCCACCGTATCACCGCCAACTATGAAGTTCTCAAGCTTGTTGAGCGATTCTTCTTTGCCGCAGAGAACTCCCACGCCCGTGGGGCCGCACATCTTATGCACTGAGAAGGCGAGGAAATCCACGTCCAATTCCTGCATATCTATACGCCTGTGTGGCACACTCTGTGCGGCATCGAGCATCACGGGAACATCGTGGGCATGGCATAAGTCGATAACTTCCTTCGCCGGAATGGTGTAGCCATCGAGGTTGGACATGTGCACCATGCTCACGAGTTTCACACCGCCCGCTTTGATCCTTTGTCTTAGGCTCTCTAAGTTGAAGGTGTTGTCATCGTTTGAAGGGACAACTTCATGTCGAATACGCCCCTTGGCCTCGAGTTTGCGCCATGGGCAGAGATTCGAGTTATGCTCCTTGTCGGTAGTGAGTACGACATCAGCTTTCTGGAAGGGATAGCTGTACGCGACCAAGTTTATTGCCTCCGTAGCATTCTTGGTGAAGATGACTTCATTTGCTGACCTCGCATTGACCAGCTGTTGCAGACTCGCCCGCGCTTTCGATACCTCTCCTCTGACCTCATTTCCGAACCAGTGCACGCTCCTGCCATGACCGCCGCAACTTGGGAACAGCTCGTAGTAGCGCGTCAGACTCTCTATCACCGGACGAGGCTTCATAGCCATACTCGCGCTGTCGAAGTAGATTGGTGGCCTTCCTGCTCTTGTCCTCCGTAGGGCGGGAAAGGCTTGCCTAATCTGGTCCACCTGCATCTTGTCTACTCTCCCCGTCCCAGATGCGCTATCAAGCCATCATCTGTGGTGCGCGAAGGCGCCGCAAGACTCTTTCTGGAGGCCACCGCCCTCCCTTTCCTCGACGAGCCCTGCTCTGACCGTGCCGGGCCTCTACAACACATCACTCATCCGCTCGAGTGCCTCCTGGATTCGCGGCGCAGAATTGTCAAAGGCCATCCTTACGTGGCCTTCCCCGCTGTCCCCAAAGGCGATGCCTGGTACGACCGCCACTCTTGCCCTGTCCAGCAGCATGTCTGCGAATTCCATCGAGGACATGTTCGTCTTCGATATGTCTGGGAAGCAATAGTAGGTGCCCTCCGGTCGGTGGCAGGACACGCCTGCCAAACTGTTGAGGCCATCCGTCAAGATATCTCGTCGCTCATGGAATGCCTCCACCATTTGGCGCACAAAGCCTTGCGGGCCGGCCAGAGCTCCTATGCCCCCGTATTGGCTGAAGGAAGTGGCGCAGTTCGCTATGTGTTGCTGAACCTTCAGTATCTCACTCGTCAACGATTCTTTCGCCCCCAAGTATCCGAGGCGAAAGCCCGTCATAGCATATACCTTGGAAAAACCGTTCACAGTGATGGTCCTCGCTGCCATATCAGGCAGACTGCCGACACTAACGTGCCGATGGGCATCGTACAGGAATGCCTCGTACACTTCATCCGAAAGAATGAACAGATTGTTCTCCGAAGCTACATCGGCTATGGCCTCAAGTTCCTCCCTACGGTAGACTCGCCCTGTCGGGTTGTTTGGCGAGTTCACGATCAGCAGTCTAGAGTTCGGTGTGAGCTTCTCCCGTAGCTTGGCGCCGTTCACGCGGAAATACTCGTCTTTACTCAGCGACACACGGACCGGCACACCTCCCGCCAGACGAACGCTAGGTTCGTAGGACACCCAAGAAGGATCCAGTATCAATGCCTCGTCCCCCAGATCTATGGTTGAGGCGATAGCCGCGAAAACGGCCATTTTCACACCTGGAGTCACGATGATCTCCGTCTCAGGGTCGAAATCCAACTCGTTCTCCTCCATCAGCTTGCTGGCTATGGCCTCCCGGAGCTTGCTCAACCCACGGCTCTCTGTATATCGGGTTTGACCTTCCTCTATGGCTTTCTTGGTCGCGTCCCCGATGTGAGGCGGTGTTGCACCGAAATCAGTCTCTCCACCACCCAAGTTGATGACGTCGAATCCCTGCTGGACCAGGGCACGTGTCTTGACGGTAATCATGAGAGTAGCGGCTGGCTCAACGCGAGCAACCCTCGCCGAAGGACTCGGCAGCATGGCTTTCCCTCCCTTCTCACAGACCCAATGCGTGCTCTACTTCATCTACTGACGATCCGCCTAGTACCGGCTGAGGACAGTAGTCGAGAATAAGATCAGGATGTTTCAGCCCGTGCCCTGTCACGGTCACCACCACCACCTCATCTGCCGATACCAGGCCCTGCTCTTTCAACCTTAACAAGCCAGCCAGGGCCAGAGCCCCTGCTGGCTCCGCGAATATCCCTTCGGAGGCAAGCAGTCTTACAGCCCTGACCAGGTCCTCGTCAGTCGCCACTGTTGCCAGAGCATCGACTTCCCTGAGCACTTCCAAGGTGCGCTGGCCCGCGATTCCAGGATCGCCTGGGGAAATACTGCAAATCGTTTCACCTCGAACCACAGGTTCGACGCTCTCCTTACCCTCCACGTAGGCCGTCACTATCGGGGCAGAAGCCGCGGGTTGCACCGCAGTGAGTTTTGGCACTCTATCTGCGAAACCAAGCTCCAGCAACTCCGTGAGTCCTTTCCAAGTGGCAACAACGCCATTGCCGACACCGACGGGAAGTACTATCCTATCCGGCAATCTCCCTCCCATTTGATCCCAAATAGCATGAGCGTAGGTCTTCTTGCCTTCTAGTCTGAAGGGATTGATCTGTCCGTCGCAATCATACCAGCCATGCCTGTCTCGCACTTGGAAGAACACATTCTCATTCAGCTCTTCTACGAGGACAACCTTCGCCCCACACACAAGCATCTGAGCCAGCTGCGCATTGGAGGGAGAGCCTTTTCGTCTGGCCACAAAGACGACGCATTCAAGACCGGCCCTGGCTGCGTAGGTCGCTAGCGAAGCGCCTGCGTTGCCGGCGGACATTATGCACACGGTATCCGCTTTGAACTCCAGCGCCTTTTCCACCACTATCGGGATCGAACGATCCTTCAGGGAACCGGTCGGGGAATAGGTGTCGTTCTTAAGGAATAGTGCCCTCACTCCAATAGTCTCCGCTAGCTTCGCACTCCTCAACAGCGGCGTTTCATACTCGCACAAGGACACTCTTTCCATAAGGGATTCATCTTCAATGGGCAGGAATTCCAGCCACTTCCTCCAGATAATGGGGGGCCTGCCTCTAACTTCTGCGGGGCTAATCTTGTTCGCCAATGCTGCATAGTCGAGTACTGGATCCAGAACGCCTCCGCAGCGATCGCACAAATACCTGAATTCCTTAGCCGAGTACTCTGTGTTGCAGGAGGTGCAAGATAAGTTCAAGACATAGCTCATCAGGTCATGTCCTCCCAGGGCTCCAGTATCTCTACAATAACTGCTTTGGGTCGCACACTGCTGTGCCGCAGCTTGATACCTGGCGAAGCCGTATCGACTTCACGATCCCAGCGTGCCTCCTTGGAGATTGCCGGTTCGGGATGTCTAGACCAGTGCAGATTGTGAACCGGATGATCGCTTGGGCTCAGATCAAGTCGACGGTTGAGCCCTTCTCAGAGTGATCTCACCTTGCTTGAGTTGCTGCAGGAAATCCACGAGAACTCGTGTCCACGCGTCAAGAACCTTCTGTCCTCTCTCCGCGCTGGCGAAGGCTGGGTCTCCGAAGATCCCATACTCGCTGATCTCGTCAGATGTCGCGAATATGGAGATTGCCCCTACTCGACCCGAGCAACGCGGCCATGGTACAGCCCCGGCAGGCCAGTCGACCAACAACTCCCCCTTGACTGCGCTCTCCATGTCGACATCTTCAGGGCTGATAGCCAGGTCTGTTGAAGCCTCTTGGGAGCCCCCATGCGCGTCAATCTCGGGAGCTCCAGCCGGTTTTGGTACCTTTTCCAATTCCCAAACCGCTATGTTGCATAGTAAGGCTCCCGTCTCATACTTCAGCTCCTCGCACGCTATGTCCAAGGGAGCAATGTTGCCGCCATGGCCGTTGACCACCACGATTTTGTCAAAGCCGTGGCGCGCCAGCGAACGGCCAATGTCTTTGACAAGCTCGATCAACGTCTGATTCTTTATGTGGATGGTTCCAGCGAAACCCATCTGCTGTTCGGTGTTGCCCCAGGGCACGATTGGAGCCACAACCACCCCAACTTCAGCTGCCGCTCTCCTCACCACATGCTCGGTGTACAGGGTGTCGGTGTTCAGTGGCAGAGCTGGTCCATGATTCTCCACAGCACCAACTGGGATGATCACAATGCCATTGGACTCCTTCACTGCCTCCTGAACCTGTTTTGAGGTCATCCGTTCCAGCAGGACTTTCTTCTCAAGGACCATCTACATCCTCCTTATCACAGCTTAGAGACTATCCAGACTCACACTCTTGTCGAGTCTCAACGAGGCAACGGTGAGAATGTCGGCCGCTACCTTCAATCCATTGACATCGATCGTCTCAGGCACATCCTCGGCTGTATGATTGTAGTGCCATCCTCTTCTCCCTATCCAAGCTCCCGGAATACCAGCCTCGATGAAGGCTTCGGTGTCAGCCAACCCCATGGCAGATACAGCAGGCACCAAATGGTACCCCAGATCGCCTGCCGCTTCCGATACTATTCTATTCAGAGCATCAGACGCCTGCACAGTCCTATTAGGCCATCGTCCCTCCTTGTATATGACCAGTTTCGTGCCTTCTCCAAGGACGTCCGCGTTGAGGACGGCTTTGACGCTCTTCATCTTGGCTTTGTTGCCATCTACAAAGGCGCGCATTCCTATTGCCCCACCCTCTTCACCTGTCGAGAGGAGGGCCCAGATAGTCCGGCTTGGCTGATAGGAGGCGAAGACCTTCAACACTTCTAGTACAATCGCTACGCCAGAAGCGTTGTCATTAGCACCTGGGCTACCTGGCACAGTCTCGTAGTGTGCACAGAGGATAATGATCTCCTCGGGCCGTTTCTGTCCACTGACTATGCCTATCACATGTTCACCCGTGCTTATTCCGAGGTCGGTATCCACACGAAGCACGAGGGTTATTGGGTTCCTCGACAACTGGCGCCTCAAGAACTCCCCGTCCTCATAGCTAATGCTGACAATCGGTATTTTCGAACCGTATCGCGCCAATCCATAGGTGGAGATTCGTCTGCCTCGCTGCCTATTGATCCAGACACAGCCAGCGGCACCCTTCTCGGCTGCAAGCTCCGATTTTGTGACTGGATGACCGCTCCCCTCCGTGGCTAGCACTATGGCGCCAGACACGTTCTTACCGTCGTATTCCTTCTCTGTCCCATGACCCACATCAATGACGTTGTCGGCCTTTAGGCCACCTCCAGGAGAGGCTGCCGATCGGTAGTTCGCTAGACATTCAATGGTCCTCTGCTCTGGCGAAATCAGCTTGAGTTCCGCTTTGGTACTATAGGATACCGCTATTTCGAAATCGGCCGTCTCAAAATCGGCACCGTAGCTCTTAAGCTCTTCCTCGAAATACTGGATCGACTTCTCATGCCCGGGGGATCCAAGAGGCCTCGGGCCAAAGTCGCACAGCTTCTCGATATGCCTGAAGATTCGAGACGCGGACAGCCTGAGAGCTAGCTCCCTTTCAAGCTCACTGAGCGCCATTTCGTCGTCCTCCTGGTGCACTATACTCATCCCTATGCTATCTGCGAGAACGCTTTCAGCCCTTATCCGATATCTCTCCACCACCGTTCCGTCCTAGAGATTCTTCAACGGTCTGTCAGATTCTTGACTCCCAGCGGTTGCCGAGCCAGGGTTCAGACTTGGCGGTGGTTTCGTCATACAACATGCATGTGGCAAGCCACAGAGTGATCAGGGGACACTTCATGGAGCATTGGGGTTCTCTCGCCACACACACCCATGGCAAAGGGGCATCTCGGCAGCAGGCCACAGCCTTGTGTAGGGCCGATAGTCGAGGAGCCCTCTCCTGGCAACACCACGCGCTCCTTCCTTTCGGAAGGATGAGACACTGGAACAGCCGATATCAGTGCTTTAGTGTAGGGATGGACTGGCCGAGACAAGATCGCCTGGGTCGCACCAAATTCCACTAGTCGACCCAGATACATAACCGCCAAACGATTAGACAGACTACTCACCAAACATAGATCGTGAGTGATGAACAAATATGAGAGGCCAAGCTTGACTTGTAGGTCTTTCAATACGTTGATCAGTTTGGCCTGCACTGACACATCCAGAGACGACGTGGGCTCGTCAAGAATGACCAGCTTGGGATGGGTTGCTATGGCTCTCGCAATTCCTATCCGCTGCCGTTCTCCGCCCGAAAGCTGGTGAGGGTACCGTTTCGCGTATTGCGGTCCCAGCCCAACCAATTCGAGAAGGTCCACCGCTCTTTCACGAGCTTCCTTACGGGAGTATAGGCCGTGGATCCAGAGTGGTTCGGCTACCATACTACCAACAGGTAGCCTGGGATTCAGAGAGTCCATAGGATCCTGGAATACCATCTGCATATCTCGTCTCAGTCCTCGTAGCCCGTCGCCCCGCACAGCAGTCACATCCACCTCACCCAGCAACACTTGTCCACTGGTAGGCTCCTCTAGCCTCAACACACATCTGGCTACGGTCGTCTTGCCGCTTCCTGACTCGCCCACCAAGCCAACAGTTTCTCCTGCTTGGACATCAAGGGAGACGTCATCAACGGCATGAAGCCACTTCGTCCTGAGGAAACCACTGCGTACAGGATAGTACTTCTTCAGATTTGTGACCTTGAGAACTGTCACCATGCTAGGGCTCACGGAAATGACAGGCTACGAGATGATGGTCACCAACCGCAGTCAAAGCAGGTGTAACGCGGGAACATATCTCCTTTACCCTCGTGCAACGCGGGTGGAACCGGCATCCAGAGGGAAGAGACAGATAATTAGGGACCGAGCCAGGAATCGCCCACAGTGACCGTGTGAAGCCCAGCCGAGGCCTGCAAGCCAGTAGTCCAACTGTGTAGGGGTGTCGAGGATGATCAAAAAGCTGTAACGTAGTAGCAGACTCTACAATGGAGCCAGCATACATCACAGCGATATTATCGCAGATCTCAGCTGCTATTCCAAAGTCATGAGTGATGATTACTTGAGTCATGTTCATCGTTATGGCAAGCTCTTTGAGCAGTTGCATGATCTGATACTGAATTGTGACATCTAAGCCTGTGGTTGCCTCATCGGCGATCAGCAATCTGGGCTCGCATGACAAAGCAAGGGCTATCATCACCCGCTGACACATTCCAGTGCTCAGTTCGTGCGGATAGGCACTCATCTTAGCGTCGCTATCGGGCAACGCAACGCGTTTCAGCATATCGATCGCCGCCGTTCGTAGATCTGACCCTCGTAGGCCCTTGCGTACCCGTAGAACATCCGTGAGTTGCTGTCCCACTGTCGCGAGAGGATTCAGGCAGCTGCGCGGGTTTTGAAAGATCATAGAGATTTCACGGCCTCTAAGCTGCCGCAGCTCCGTTTCTGATAGCGACAACAGGTCAACGCCTCCGAAAATGGCCTGGCCGCCCACTACCTTCCCTGGCTTTTCAAGCTGCTGAAGAACCGAGTAGGCCGTGACGGATTTACCCGATCCCGACTCGCCAAGCAAGCCCAGTATCTGGTTTTTCGGCAGCGAAAGATTCAGCCCATCCAGAACACGGAGGACACCTCTCGAGGTGAAGAAGTATGTTCTCAAGTCCCTTATCTCTAGTAGTGGCTCTGTCTCCATAGCTCAGTATCTTCTATGTGGATCCAGCAGATCTTGTAGGCCATCACCGATAAGGTTGAATGCCAGGACGGCCAACGCTATTGCCATTCCGGGGAAGAAAGCCACCCACCATTCTCCTGTGATCATGAACCGTGTGCCCATGTAGACCATCGCTCCCCACTCAGCTGCCGGAACACTCATCCCCAGGCCCAGGAAGCTCAAACCCGCCGCTGCAAGGATCGCCCAACCTGATTGGAGTGTGGCCTGCACAAGTATTGGCCCCATGCAGTTGGGAAGTAGATGCACAAACAGCGTACGGTACCAGGGATTACCCACGCAGACTGCCGCACTTGCATATTGGCTTTCCTTCACTGAAAGCATCCTGCTGCGCAGTATCCTGGCGTAAAGGGCAACGTTGACCGTCGCGTTGGCCACGACCAGGGTGACCAAGCCTGGTCCGATGGCCACAGCGACAGCCATGGCCAGGATGAAGCTGGGGAAGGCCTGAAGCATGTCCATGGCTCTCATTATCACCTCATCAACCACCCCCCCAGAATGACCCGCCAAGGCTCCAAGAGTGGTGCCGACAGTGAGGCCCAAAAGAACCGCTAGCAGAGAAATCACTAGAGTAATACGCCCCCCATACAGTACCCGCGAGAAGATGTCTTCCCCGTAAGTATCTGTGCCCAATAGGTGGTCTGGACCGGGAGGTAAGAGTGTTCGCGCGGGATCGGTCTCGTACGGCCCGTAAGGCGCTATCAGCGGGGCAAAGACGCTCGCCAAGACCATAATACTGAGCACCGTGAATCCCAGAAAAGTGAGCGGGTTTCTCCTAATGAAATGCCTTAGACGACCCAGTCTGTCCACAACCTTATCTCGCAACCACGCCTACAACTTGCTCAGCACTCGCCCGTTGCGCATCTATATCCACACACAGTCAGAACTGCACTCTGGGGTCCAATACGCTATACGCAATATCCAGCACCAAATACAAGCTCAAATAGCTGAAAGTTATCAGGATAATGTATCCTTGAACCGCTGTATAGTCGCTGTTAACAATGGCATTGAACGCATATTGACCCATACCGGGCCAGGCGAATATGACTTCTATGAGGACCGAGCCACTTAGGAGATATCCGTAGATGGAAGCAGCCATAGTCAATATCGGCAAAAGCCCGTTTCTAAGGGTATAACGTAGGACGGTGGGCTGAGGCAAACCCAGTGAACGCGCTGTTCTCACATACTCCGAATCCAATGCCTCTACCATCTCTGAACGGGTTATCCTCGCGATCGGCGCCAACGAAGAAAGGGCAAGGGTCACCACGGGTAACACCAGTGCTCTAGCGCTCGCCGCCAGTGCTGTCCAGTCACCTGCTACTAGCGAATCTATGGTGTACAGTCCTGTGATGTCCGCGGGAGCCGGGACCATCGGGGGTATTCGTCCCAGAGGAGCTGGCGCCAGCCTGAGCTTGAAAAAGAAAACGAATATGAGGACAAGACCTAGCCAGAACACCGGCATCGAGTATCCAGCGACAGAGATCACGCGCACGATGTGGTCGAGGAATCCGTCTCTGTTGGCGGCGGCGAGCATACCCATTCCTATGCCTATCAACATCGTGAGAAGCATGCCATAGGTCGTCAACTCAAAGGTAGCTGGGAACCTCTGAGCCAACTCGCTCGCGACTGGCAGGCCGGTTATGAAAGAGGTACCCAGATCTCCCTTGATCAGCCCGCCAATATACCTGAGGTACTGTATATACACAGGATCCTCTAACCCAGCCTCTCTCTTGAGCTCTTCAATCCGCGCCTCCGGAACGTAAACGGAGGTAATACGGTCAATAGGATTGCCGGGCATCACCCGTGTCAGCACAAAGCTGATGAAGGTGACCCCCAATAGCACGGGTATGACTAGTACGACTCTACGAATTGCGTACCTCGCCACTCTCATGTCTGACTTAAATCTCTCCTTCAGCTGTCATCTGCACAGGGATGCGGGACCCAGGCCGATTCTCCCTTGGCCTGGGTCCCGCCGCTCAAGACGGGCCGCTATGTGCCTCGCGCTGCTCTGATCAGCCAGAGGTCCTGTGAGCCCCGGTCATGCCACTAGCCCCCAGCTATTCTTTGTACATCGTGTAGAATCTGGTCACATGGGTGCCGTCAAAGGCGAAATAGTAGCCATGGACGTTTTCCCGCATGGCGACATTGACGTTGACGCTCGCCAGAGGGATGACAGGTAACTCCTCGGCGACAATCTCCTGTATTCTCCTGCTAGCTGCTGTCCTAGCTTCTATGTCTGTTGACGGGAAATACTCCGCAATGAGCTCGTCAACCTCCTGGTTGCTGTAGTTGGCATAGTTTGGCCCCCCACCGGTCCGCACCCCAAAATAGTAGCCATACAAAGGGTCGTTGAGCCAGAAGGCATGCGTGCTGATGTACATCGGCAGCGTATGCGCGCGTGCCTCCGTAAGCCAGGCGGCGAGCGGCTTCGACTCGACATTGACCGTGATGCCGATTTGCTCCAAGTTGGCCTTGATCCACACCGCGGCCTCCTCGTCCTCTTCTATGCCGGCTTTGACAGCCAGGGTTGTCGCGAAGCCGTTAGGATAGCCAGCTTCTTCAAGCAGCTCTCTCGCTTTGTCCAGATCCGTCTCATAGACCCAGTACTCTTCAGTGTAGGTAGGCGTCCCGGGAGCGTTGAATCCACTTCGGTTAGGACGAGCATAACCTTTGTACACTTGCTCCAGGATCGTATCGTAAGGCACGGCGTAAGCAATGGCCTGGCGAACTTTCACGTTGTCGAAGGGACTGACATCCTCAGACAAGCCGAGGATGACCATCTTCCGAGATGGTGCCGAGATCATCTTGATCTCCGGATTGGCCTCTAACCTCGCTATGTCCCTAGGCGGAACATCCATGATCATGTCGACCTCACCCGCCTCAAGCGCCAGAATACGGTCAGCCACGGACGGGATGATCTTTATGATCACCTTCTCCAACGCGGCGGGCCCCTTCCAGTAGTCGTCGAACCTGCTGAGAACCACCGTGCTAGCCGGAACCCAGTCCTCCAGGAGAAACGGCCCGCTACCAGCCTCGTTCACCGACAGCCACGCCCTCCCGAAAGGATCATCGTCCGTCATGTACGGCGTGAGCAACTCGGGGTTGACGGGAACGATGTTCTGTAAAGTCAGAGCCTTCATAGCCAAGGAGTTCGGTACCTCGAGGTGCATCACGAGCGTGTAGTCGTCCACCAGCTCAAAGGCATCCGTTGTGCGCGCACCCGCGAGATCCACGTAGCTGAACCCGATCCCTTGGCTCTCTACGATCCGATCGAAGGTGAACTTCACGGCGTCGGCTGTAAGCGGGGTCCCGTCATGGAACGTCAGCCCTTCCCTGATGTGGTACGTTACGGTGGTACCATCCGGGGAGATTTCATAGGACTCCGCAACAGCACCGATTATCCTCTCGGTGTCGTCGACTAGGTAGCCTTCCTCGTGCATCAGTGTTTCGAACTCTGTGAGCTGATCGTAGACGTTCGAAACGACTGTTTGAGCAGTTGGGCTACCAAGGGAATAGTTAGGGTCAAGCTGCTCTACAGTCCCTGAGAAGGCAACTATCAATGTAGTGTCCTCTGGCGCGGTGGGGGCGGGTGTTTCCTCCCCAATCACTGGCGTGGCGGTCGGCGCCGGGGGAGCGGGCGTCTCCTCCTCGACCACTGGCGAGGCGGTCGGCGCCGGTGTCCCGCACGCTGTGACCAACAACCCCAACAGGACGATAATTGTGAGTGTCGTAAAAGCTCTCTGTTTCACTGTTTTCCTCCCTCTTCTTCTTTCTTGAGCACATGCAGCTTCCTGAGCTATCGTGCACCCTGATTCTGATCGCGACGCCAAACAGTTGCCAGGTTCTTTAGCTCATACACAACACCTCCTTCCAACTCCTGACCTCTAGCTTTGCGTGTGTCAACCCCCTATCCGAACGGCCTCGGTCAAGGTCTTAACCAGCCGTATCGCGCTCAAGGCAGCTAAGTAGCTGGTCTTCGGATTGGTGGGCGACGGATTGTTGGCGAATTCCAGGCTGAGTTCTCCGAAGACCCCCCTGGCGTCAATCCTGTGGATGTTGCGTGTCCCTTCGGGGTCCACCACAATCCTAACCCTCGTCCTAGCGAAGCCTATTCCCGCCAGGCTGAGAGCCGCAGCCACGTTGATGTTCAGTGGGAACCTTGCCACGGCCTCCTCTGCGGGCCCATCATAAATGCAGGTGGGCGTCGTGACGGAGTCCAAGTCCAACTGAGGATCGATGGCCGACTTCACTCCAGCCAGCGCCGTGACAGGCTTAGTAGTAGTGAGGGTAATCTCATGTATCTGGTCAATCGCGGCAGCCGAGATCGCGTCTAGCCCCCCTATCGCGCCCGAGGGGATCAGTATCCTGGACCTGTGGCCCGTCGCGAGGTCCCCTAGCTGCTCAAGAAAAGCTTTGTCCCCGAAGGCACCTACGCTCATCGCGACCAAGCTCCTACCACTTTTGACAACTAGCGGGGCATATTCCTTCAACACCTCCTGGGAGGCAGCCTCAACCACCGCGGCCATATCCATCGAGAGGAAGGAGTCTATGTTAGTGGTGTAGGCAGGACTATCTGGGCTCAGCTCGAAAGGAGGCTCCTCATAGATATCTTTCACCGCCACCAGTGTGGCGTCCCCCGCGGCCCCGTCCCGGATTGCCTTAGCGAGCATCCTCCCGATTGTGCCATACCCGATCAACCCTATCTTGACTGCGTTCAATGCAGCCTCCCTCCTCCGCGTGTGACACCCAAGAGTCGCACATCCCATCGAGGAGTGGCAATGTCCCCCACATTTCGACTCAGACTCAGGCCGTCAGCCCGACCCATGCGACCATCCTCGCGACTCCGGGCGGACAGCACTGCAAGCAGCCAGGACTCGGCGAGAATCTCGTATGCACCGCCCAATGACGCCCATGGTGAAGAGCAACACTCGCTCGCGATTCTATGTTTCCACGCGCAGCGTGGCAGTGCCCGATGTCGCCACGTGGCACTTCTCTATCATACAAACTCGGCGAGAGTCTCGATGAAAACACGCATCTCCTGCTCGGTATTGTAGAAGTGAGGCGACACTCTAATCATACCGCCCCGCACGTTGACATAGATCCCCTTTTCTAGCAGTCTCGCGACTATGTCATTGGGATCATCCACCGAGAAACTCACAATAGCCGATCGGAACTCGTCCTTGAGAGGGCTTATTATCTTGAGCCCAAGATCCGATAAGCCCTTTGTCAGTACACCGGTGATCCATACGATCTTCTTCTGAATTCGTTCCACACCAATGTCCGCGATCATATCCAGTGCCGCGCCCAGGCCATAGACGCCAGGGTAATTCAGATTCCCCGATTCGAAGCGGGTAGCATCCGCCGCCAAGATCAGCTTTGCATCCGATTCTCGTGAAGATATGGTTCCGCTCCTATCCCCTACCTCTCTGGGCACTATTCGCTCGATGAGGCGCTCGTCACAGTAGAAGCATCCCATGCCATAGGGTGACAAAAGCCACTTGAAACAGCTGAAGGATAGGATGTCGATGTGGTTCTCTTTTACGTCGATCGGCATAGTGCCGCACGACTGGGTAGCATTGACTATAAAGAGAAGTCCATGAGATCGGCAGAACCGTCCCAATCTGCAGATATCGCGTCTGAAACCATACCAGTTCTCCACATGATCTATAGCGATAGCCCTTGTGTGCGGATCAATGAGCCTTTCGAAATCACTGACCTTGGCGTCTCTGCCCCTAGCCTCAAGGATTCTCAGTTCCACCCCTTCCTTCGTCAAGTTGAGCCAGGGGTACAGGTTGGCAGCATGCTCAGCGTCTGTGATTAGCACATTGTCGCCCGCTCTGAGCCCGATGCCATTGGCCGCAATGCTTATGCCTTCGGTGGTGTTCTTGGTGAAAGCGATCTCGTTACGCGAGCAGTTCATCAACGTAGCAACCTTGCCCTTCACTTGAACGACCTTCTCGTTCCACTCGTTCTTTGTGGAAGCTGCATACTGTCGACGTTGCATGAATTCGTCAACTGCCGCCCTGACACTTGATGGAAGAGGGCTCCAGTTGGCATGATCCATGTAGATGCGCTGCTGTGTGACCGGAAACTGTTCTCTCAGTTCGTCAATATTCGCCAACTCATACACAGTCGAGGTTGACTCCCTTTATTGGCACTGCGGTAAACCGGACCATCGACTAGTAGGACAACTTCCATTGGATGCGCAGTTTCCTTTGACGAGAGCCACATCTCACCGCTGGGCCCCCACAGACGTGCCATGCGACTCCTCCGCTGGTCATGGACACGGGCGCCCGCACGCCTTGTGGTCAGCAATCATACGAACGCGAAGTCGTTCACACGAAGGGGACTCATCCTTGGGCCCTGTAAGAACATACAAGACTCACACAGCTCAAGCCCAGTTGAGGCAGCTTCTTCCAAGTATGATTCACGGATTCCCCCCGGAAGCAGCAGTACGAGACATGATCCCATCGACGGGCTGAGCTTCTAGCCGCAGCTCAACTGCTATTGGTGTCACGTATCTCTGTCAAATCAGTGACCCGTCTTGGCCAAGTCATCACATCAGTTGCCTTGCTGTCAGTCCCACAGATCTTGATCACTGAGAGCGTCATATCGGCAGACACCGGCTGTAACACCAATAGCATATTAGTAGCATACCACCCATTAGTATACCACCAATCTTCTCAAATGTCAAGATTAGAGCGATATGGAACCGCACCATAGCACTTCGCTGCTCTGGGAGAGCAAGCCTGGCATCAAGCCCCAGAATCAACGATCACCCCCTCAATCTCCCCACGCGAGGCACTTGGCGCGAAGAGGGGCAACTTGAAACACACTAGGTCCGGAATGCTTGAACAGCAGTCAAGGAAACCGTTTTCTTGTCGATGATGTCCCTCAGGTCCGGGATCTCCTAGCTGCTCAGGGTTACCTCCCCGTTGATGACCATTACCGCGAAATCGCGCGCATCGCGCAGCCCTTCGCTCTACACACTGAAGGCAAACACGAGTGCCATGATAGCCAATCTCGCCTAAACCACTCTCTGACCGCAAAAGACTGTCTTGGTCCCACCGCCAGGATCTCTGGAATCTCTTGTTTCTTGTCTGGGCCCAAAGGCTTGGGTTGGTGTTCTCCAATGATCTCATTGAGTCTCACCTCTCAGCCGCTGCTCTAGCGTGGTCGCACCCCGCTCCAACCACTTCTCCCGGCGCTTGCGGCTTAGCAGACTGGAGGACCCGAAGTCGCGGAAGCGTTTCACAGTTTCCTCGCTCTTCAGAAAATGCCCGCCGGGCCCCGCTCTGCGTATCTCATCCACCAACAACACGTGGAGGCCGACGACCCTGGACCTGCATACATGTAGAGCGCTTTGCGCTGGCAGAAGATGCTTACGCAACCCTCCAATGGTTTCCGCCAGGACTCAGTCGCCGGGTCCGATCTTCGGCCCGGCAATAGCCTCCAGTACTCGGTCCCTTGATTTCACTATTTGCTCAGCCATGACTTGGCGGGCTTTCTCAGGATCCCTGTTAGTCAAGGCCGCAACCAACGCAATGTGTTCATTCACCATCTCTGCTGCACTGTCTCTTATGTCCAGTTCCAAGTGGAAAAGCCTCTCCAAATCCTCCAACAGCCGCAGCACTATCTGCGCCAGCCGCTGGTTACCCGAACTGCGAGCAACCATGTAATGGAAGTTCGTGTTGGAATTCAAGAATGCCTCGTAGCTTGCGCGGTCGCCGTAAGTGTAGTCGAAACCCGCCAACTCACGGAGACGCTGTAGGTCCTGTTCGCTAGTATTCCTAGCTGCCAACTCCGCAGCGCTTGTTTCCAGAATCAAGCGCAGCTGGAATAGCTCTTGCACATCCCTCGTAGTGATGGCTGACACGATGTAACCAGCTCTAGGAATGGCATCAACCAGCCCCTCTTTTTGCAAAGCATGAAGGGCTTCTCGCATAGGCGTCTTGCCTACACCATAATGGCGGGCCAGATCCCGTTCTACGAGAAGCTCCCCTGGCTTGAAGGTGGCGGTGAGTATGTCTTCCTTTAGCATCCGAAAGGCCTGTTGAGCCAACGACGGTGGCCTGTGCATACTCAGTCCCTTGTCCATGTCGGTTCCAACCTCCGAGGGCAAAGGTCGCCGGGTTAGGAACGCAACCCCCGGCCCTACCGAGACCTAGACGGGTGATTAGTATATTAGCAGTATACCAGAACGGTTTGATTGTGTCAAGTCCCAGATTCTGGAATATAGGATACTAGGGGATCACGTGGTCCAGGCCTAGACGGGTGACTCTGGCAAGACTACTCCCGCCTGGCCGTGGTGACTGTCTCGGTGGGCGGCGTGAGCTTTCCCTTCTCTACCAGATCAAGCGCCTGCGTCTTCCCCACACGCGTGTGAGTGAATCGCAGCGCCGTAGGACAAGTTGGCAACTTGTCCCACCTTCTCGTCGCAGGAGCGGCTCGGCGACAACTGGTGGATGGTGGTGTTCCCCACACACCTAGGGGTGAACCGTCACGGCACTATCCCGTAAGGGCGAACAGCTCGCCGATGTCCTCCACCTCGTGCAGATGTGTCACCAGGGCGACAAGGCGCTCGACCCGCTCCTCGTCCAGCTCGCGCCCCGCCAGCCCTCTGAACTTATCCTCAAGCTGTTCCTGTGTCACCGGGTTGCGGTAGTCCCCCTTGGGGTCATCGACCGTAGAGGTGTACTCTGCCCCGTCCTCCATGTCGACGGTGACTGCGCACGAGTAGTGCTCAGGATAGCGTCGCTCGAACTCCTCATCGACAACCCAGTCTACCTTCGCCATCAACTCACGCACGTCCGGGCGATGGATATTCTCGTCCGTGAAAGTGTCGGCGTCGATCTTCCCATCAATAAGAGCGATGGCGACCTGCCATGGCATGCTGAACTGCGCATCCACCACATTCTGGGGATCTCGCTTCCTGGGCATGGCCAGCAGCCGGATGGTGTAGTCAGAGGAGCGGACTAGAACGTGCTGGATCTTTCGCCAATCAGGAGCATACGTGGCCACGATGTCGAGACAGGCATCCAGGTGCCCCCCTGAATAGCGACAGCAGGGATAGACCTTGATGCTCGAGTTCGCGAATGTCCATTCCTCCCCCAGCCCGTCGGTGATGAGGCTGATGTCGTACTGACGCTCGTATGAATAGGCCTGCATGAAACCATCTTGCCCCTCGATGATTTCGGGAGGCCCGTCGAAACCCTTCTGCGCCATCCTGGCCGAGATAATGCCCACCATCGCCGGGTGTCCGGCCTGAAGTCTCTTGGTGTAGGATCCCGATGTGTTCCAGGCCATGAGCCCCCCGACCTGGCTGCCTGCGATGCCTTGGGCATGGACTGTCTGCTGCACATCGAGCTTCATCAACTTCGCCGCGGAGACGGCAGCGCCAAAGGTTCCACAAGTGCTCGATGGATGAAATCCCTGGTAGTACGTCTTCCCCAGAAAGGCGGCGCCCAGACGACAGACTATCTCATTGCCCAGGGCGATGGCTTCGATGACCCTTTTTCCGCTCGCCTGTAGCTGTTCGCCCACAGCCAGACTGGCCGGGATAGTCGCTACGCTTGGATGCGCATTCGACTCGTTGTGGTCGTCCGCAAAGTCAAAGGCATAGCCCTGAATGGCGTTGGCAAAGGCTGCGTTCGGTGCAGAAATCTTCCGGCCATGGCCAATCACGCTGCTTTCCTCTGGGCCGCCCATCTCCAACGCCACCTCGGCGGCGATTCTGCTCGATTCGACGTTCTTCGAGCCGATCATAGATCCCAAGAGGTCCAGGACCAGATTCGCTGCCCGCTGGCGCACCTTCTCGGGCAAATCCTCGTAGCGAAGACCCACTGCAAGTTTGGCTATCTGCTCGCTGATTGGCTTGCTCTCACCCATCTCCAAACACCCTCCATCGATTCGTGCAAGTCCGAGATTGGGTCTCGGCTCGCATTACACTCGCCGCCTGGTTTTTCCACCGTCACGAAGCGTTGGGCACGTGGCACGCGATTTCGTGAGCACGAGGCAATCCCGGCTGTGTCCGCCACTGAGCCTCTTCCGAGATCCTCACCTCACGCGCACGGAGCTCTTCAGAAGAGTCGACCCGCCCCGTGGAACAGGAGCGATCTGATGCGTCGAGGGCGCGTGGGAGAGCCTTGTCTGCCCCTCCTCCACTTTCGCCCGTGCTTCATTGCCCAACTGCGTTACGTGTCGTGGAAACTAATTCCACATAACACAATTATACCCCCCTCTATCCAGGTGTCAAGCTCTTTGCGCCGGGTTTGCGGCATCGATCCCACAACTTGAGGTCTGGCTTCCATGCCCAGGGAAGGAAGCCAGGCGGAGGTTAGCAACTCGGGCTTTGCACCCCAGACCTCGGAGGTCTTGGAGACCTCCGAGGTCTTCCTGCGTTTGCCGCCTGGAGGGAGGGATGCTATACTACCCCAGTTGTTGCCCATCACGGGCCCGGGAGAGGTGCAAGCAGAGTGGTCCTTCTGAGTATGATCTATGCTCTGGTGGCGGTGTGGCTGGCCCTATACACGCTGAACGCCTTCGTATTGACGTTCCTGTACCTGCGTCACCGAAGCGAGACCGCGTCCGATCCAGCGTTGACCACTTTCCCCCGCGTAACGGTGCAATTGCCAGTCTTCAACGAGGCCCACGTCATTGAGCGGTTGATAGACAGTGCTGTCCGTCTGACCTACCCCCAGGACAAGCTCCAGATCCAGGTCTTGGATGATTCCACCGATGAAACGACGCCCTTGGCTCTGCACAGGATAGCACACCATCGCTCACGGGGCGTGGAGATTGAGCTACTTCATCGTCGCAGCCGGGCCGATTTCAAAGCGGGGGCCTTGCGCGAGGGCCTGCGCACAGCAACTGGAGAGTTCATCGCCCTCTTTGATGCGGATTTCGTCCCTCCGCAGGATTTCCTCCTCAAGACCATCCCCCACTTCCTATCTCAACACCGCCTGGGGTTCCTTCAAACGCGCTGGGGGTACCTCAACTACGCCTACTCGCCTCTGACCCGCACTCAGGCTATCGCTTTGGATGGCCACTTCGGCGTCGAGCAACCCGCACGCGATCGCGCTGGCCTCTTCCTCAACTTCAACGGCTCCGCCGGAGTCTGGCGCCGAGAGTGCATTGAGGATGCTGGAGGCTGGCAAGGGGATACCCTCTGCGAGGACATGGACCTGAGCTACCGGGCTCAACTGGCCGGTTGGCAACCTCTGTACCTGCATGATGTCGTCTGCCCCGCCGAGATCCCCCCTCAGATCCACGGCTTCAAGCGCCAGCAAGCCCGTTGGGCCAGAGGCTCCATCAGTTGCGCGCTGAAGTTATGGCGTCCAATCCTGAGGGCGCCAGTCTCGGCCTTCAAGCGTCTTCAGGGCCTCATACATCTGACCAGCTATCTGGTTCATCCTCTGATGATGTTGATCCTGATCCTGTCTGTGCCCTTGTTGTTCACACGGCAGCCCGTGGCCTTCCCCTTGACTTTCCTTAGCCTCGCCAGCCTGGGGCCGCCCACTTTGTACACGATGGCGCAGCGAGGGCTGCATACTGATTGGGCAAAGCGGCTAAGATACTTTCCGCTGCTGGTTCTGCTGGGCACTGGCCTGGCGCTGAACAACACCCGAGCTATCTACGAGGAGCTGAGAGGGAGAAAAGGCGAGTTTCGCCGCACACCCAAGTTCAGGCTGGAGGAGCAGCGTGACGACTGGCGCAGCAGCGGATACGCTCTCTCGTTCGACTGGCTGGCCCTGGGGGAGACGCTATGTATGCTATATGCCTTGGTCGGAGTGGTCATCGCCCTCCAGCAAGGCAGCTACTTCGCCGTACCGTTTCTCATGCTTTACGTGCTGGGGTTCGGCTATGTGGCTTCGCTTACGGTGCTCCACTCCCCGCGAGGCTGGCTCCCACGGAGAGCGCCCACACCTGGGGCTGAGGTGCGACTGATGGGGAACGCTTTCGCTACCTGGCGGGAGCAAGCGGTTTGGCGCTCGCGGAAGAGCACCGAAAGGTCACGATGAGGCCCGTGCCTCTTCATCCTCGGGGTAGAGAACCTCACCTCCCTCAATGGGACGAGAGGCGTCAGGGAGATCCAGGGGATGATCCCTGCCGGCCAGAATCGCTCCGCTGGAAGTGTAAGGTCCCACGGTAGGCCAGTATCCTATCTTCTCGCTGGCTGCAAACTCCAGCCGCACGATGGCCTTGGGCCACTTGTACCCGTACGTCGAGGGCGCAACCAGGCGTAGAGGCGAGCCGTACTTCGCGGGCAGCAGTTCATCGTTCATGCTGTGTGCGAACAGTACACCTTCCTGTCGGAGATCCTCGATGGACATGGACTCGTAATAGTCGTCGGCGCAGTAGAAGTGCACCCACTCAGCCTCTGGCAGCGCATCAACTGTTTCCATCAGTGTTTGCAAGTCAAAACCATCCCACTTGGCTCGGGCAGACCAGGTTTCGACGCATTTCATGCGCCGGACCTCTGTCACCGAAGGGAGGTTCTGCACGTCATCCAGAGACAGAGTCTGAGGTGTTCTGACCAGGCCCTCTACCGTCAACATCCATTCCGCTGGGTCTGGGGCCGGGAAGCGCTTGTAGTAGCGGACGTAGAAGCCAGGCACGTTCTCGTTGTACAGCATCAGCGGCTGTGGGGTGGGGCCCGGTGTCACTTCTCCAGGTAGGAGGACCTCCGAAGGAGGCGTGGCGCAGCCTGCTAGAGCGTCCGCCGCCACCACGCCGGCGGTGCTCAGAGCCGCCCACCGCAAGAACTGACGCCTCGATAATCCTCTCATCGTCCTCTACCTCCCCTCGTGCAGGCACATCAAACGTGCCCTTACATTATACACTGTTTACGGTCGCGCGTATGTAACATACGTTACATGCAGAGGCCACCAGTCTCTGGCATTGACTAAAAGACCTCGTTCGCCTATACTGCCGGTAGTGGATTTCATGCGCGGAAATCTCCATCCAAGAATCCTCTCATGCAGATGAGCATAGTCATCCCCGCTCTCAACGAGGGGAGCAATCTGAAGCTGCTTTTGCCCCGGCTTTCCCGAGTGGTCTCCGCTCTGGGCGCGGAACGATCTGAGACCATAGTCGTGGACGGGGGGTCCATAGATGACACAACAGAGATTGCCAGCACCCTGGGCGCGAGAGTCGTGGTTCAGGACGAACCAGGCTACGGTGGAGCGCTGAAGGCTGGCTTCCAGGCGGCGAATGGCGAGTACATCCTGACCCTCGATGCTGACCTATCCCATGATCCCGACTTCATTCAGGCTATGTGGGACGCCAGACAAGAGGCGGAGGTCATCGTCGCCTCCCGATACGTCCCTCAAGGCTCCGCTGAGATGCCTCTGGTCCGGAAAGTGCTCAGCCTCATCCTGAACAAGTTCTTCACCCAAGGCCTCTCCCTACCCCTCCACGACATCTCCAGTGGCTTCCGGCTGTACCGCTCCTCGACCGTCAAGAGTATGCCCATCGAGAGTTCTGACTTCGACGTCCTGGAGGAGATTCTCATCCGCTGCTACGCCCAGGGGTGGAGGATAAAGGAGGTCCCTTTTCAGTACCTGCCGAGGCAACGGGGGGGGTCGCACGTCAGCCTTCTGAAGTTTGGTTTTGCCTATCTGCGTACCTTCCGACGCATGTGGAAACTGAGGAACTCGATCCTCTGCGCTGATTACGACGACCGGGCCTTCGATAGCCGTATCCCGCCCCAGAGGTATTGGCAGCGGAAAAGGCACCACATAATCACGGAGTTTGCCGCTGGCTCTGAGGCAGCCCTCGACGTTGGGTGCGGGTCCAGCAGGATACTCTCCGGCCTGGGGCAAATCACAGGCGCCGATATCCTCCTGAGGAAGCTGAGATGGGCCAGGAAATATGGCAAGCCCCTGGTCAACGCCTCCATATTCGATCTCCCCTTCTGCGACGCAGCCTTCGACTGCGTCATTTCATCTGAGGTGATAGAGCACATCGCCCCAGGCGACAAGCCTTTTGTTGAAATGCGACGTGTGCTGAGGAACGGCGGTAGCCTGATTTTAGGGACGCCTGATTATGGAAGATTGTCGTGGCGCATCATCGAGGCCCTGTACCATCGTCTGATACCTGGAGGATATGCCGACGAGCACATAACACAGTATAATAAGGAAGAGTTGGTGCGCCACATGGAGGGGCTCGGCTTCATCTTTGCAGATGTCAAGTACGTACTCGGCTCAGAGATGATACTCCTCTTCCACAAGGCCGATACACCACAGTAGCTAGCTTGCGTAGCCTGTTCCCGCCGTCCTTTGGCGACCTGATTGAGATTGGAGATCATGGAGAAAGCATCACGTGCTTGAACCCTTCTATTGCCCGGCCTCAGTGGCCGTGATAGGGGCCTCCCGAGACGAGAACAAGCTTGGTCACGCCGTGCTCAAGAACCTCCTTGAGTGCGGCTATGAAGGTCAGGTCTACGCCATCAACCCCAAAGCCCAGGAGATATTGGGCCAGCGAACCTATGCCAGCGTGCTTGCGGTCAGCGGTGACCTAGACCTGGCCGTCATCGTTGTACCTGACCGCTTCGTGGCTGGCGTTCTGGAAGAGTGCGGTCAAAAGGGCATCAAAGGCGTGATTGTCATCACCGCTGGATTCCGTGAGATGGGCGGCGAGGGCATCAAGAAGGAGAAAGTACTGGTTGACATCGTTCGACGGTACGACATGCGCATGCTGGGCCCCAACTGCCTGGGTATCATTGACACGGTCTGTCCCCTCAACGCTTCCTTCGCCATAGGGATGCCACGGCACGGGGACATAGCGATGATGTCGCAGTCAGGAGCCCTGTTGCTGGCTATCCTCGATTGGGCCCTGGGAGAGGAGGTGGGCTTCTCCCGTTTCGTGAGTTTGGGAAACAAAGCCGACATCGACGAGATCGACCTCCTCCAACTGTGGGACGAGGACCCCCATTCCAAAGTCATCGTCGCCTACCTGGAGGGCATCACGGACGGGCCCAAGTTCATGGAGATCGCCCAGCAGGTCAACCGAGAAACGCCCATCATCGCCATCAAAGCTGGCACGAGCGATGCGGGGGCCCGAGCCGTCTCCTCCCACACGGGCACCTTGGCCGGCTCGGAGAAAGCCTACGACGCGGCTTTCAGACAGGCCGGCATAACCAGGGCTGACTCCGTGGAGGAGCTATTCGACTATGCTCACGCCTTCGCGCAAGCGGCGCCCATCAAAGGTGAGAAGATCGCTGTCGTCAGCAACGCTGGAGGCGCGGCGATCATGGCCACCGACGCTCTTGATCGAGCACAGCTAACCCTAACCTCTTTCCAAAGAGAGACCATAGAACTGCTTCAAAACCGTCTGCCTCCCGGATCCAACTCCCTCAATCCTGTGGATGTGCGAGGTGATGCCGACCAAGAGCGATACAGGTTTGCCTTGGAGACGGTGCTCCGCGATGAGAACGTGGATGGCGTAATCGCTATCCTCATCCCTCAGGCCGTCACCAAGGTCGCGGAGACCGCTCGCGTCATAGCCGATGTGGTGCAAGGACAGGACAAGCCGGTATTGCCCTGCTTCATGGGACAGTATATGGCTGAGATCGGTATCGAGATCCTGAGGGATCGCAGCATCCCCAACTATCACTACCCGGAGCGGGCCGTGGATGCCATGAGAGCCATGGTCGAGCGTTGGCGTTGGCTGGAACGCCCTCCCAGGAAGATAGAGAGTTTCGATGTCCAACGTGACGATGTACAGCGTACGCTATCCCGGGTGCGCGCTGATGGGCGCCTGACAGTGGGGGATGCTGAAGGTAGAGAGATCATGGAAGCCTATGGCATCGCTATCCCCCAGGCGCAGCTAGCCAGCAATCCAGATCAAGCGGTCGAAATCGCACAGACTATCGGTTATCCAGTGGTCATGAAGATAGCCTCTCCTGACATCCTCCACAAGACCGACATTGGTGGGGTCAAGCTCAATCTCGTGGGAGACAGCGATGTCAGAGACACCTTCGACCTGCTCATGTATCGCGCCAGCCGATACATGCCCCAGGCCGACATCTGGGGTGCCCTGGTGCAGGAAATGGTGCCTCAAGGCAAAGAGGTCATCATCGGCATCAATCGCGATCCGCAGTTCGGGCCAATGCTGCTCTTGGGGCTGGGCGGCATATACGTCGAAGTCCTGAAGGACGTTAGCTTTCGCATCGCGCCCGTAGCCCGCTGGGAGGCAGAGGAGATGATCACCGATCTCAGATCCTATCCCTTGCTGCGTGGGCTTCGCGGGGAGAAACCCTCGGATTTGCAGGCCATCACAGAGTGCATGCTGCGGGTCTCTCAGTTGGCTATGGATTTCCCTGAGATTGTAGAGTTGGACATCAACCCGTTGATGGTCCACGAGGAGGGCAAAGGCGCAGTGGCCATAGACATGCGTCTGGTACTGGCCGAGGAAGGCTGAGGCAGACTCGGGCCAGCCCCGCTGGCGGGAGTTCGGGA
>JAUWLF010000070.1 GCA_030613785.1 Chloroflexota bacterium
CGACGAGGCCAGCGACGGCAGCCAGGTTGGGACCGCCATCAGCACCACCGTTCCTATCACCGATGGCCTGTTCACCGTCCAACTGGACTTCGGCGGCTCGGCTTTCGACGGTGACGCCCGATGGCTGGGGATCAAGGTCAAATGCCCGGGCGACGCCGACTACGGTCAGTTGAGCCGCCAGGCGCTGACGGCCGCGCCCTACGCCCTCTATGCGCTGAACGCGGACCAACTGGACGGGCAGGATGCCGACGAGCTGCTGCCGCCCGGTGTGATCGTGATCTGGTCGGGCACGCTGGCATCCATTCCCTCAGGATGGGCCCTGTGTGACGGTGGAGAGTATGAGGGGGTCATCACACCTGACCTGCGTGATAGCTTCGTCTATGGCGCCTCGAATGGCGAAGACCCAGGCGCGACGGGCGGGGCAGCCACGCACTCCCACACCTACAGCGACCTGCCCGAGCACACGCACACCGCCACTTGTAGCACGGCAGGAAACCACAGGCACGCTTATACCTACGTAAGTAACTGGGTCAAGAACGAGGCCTACTATGGCGGTACCTACAGCAGTGTTCCGTCTGTGGAGACTTTTCCGAATACCCAGTATGCTGGAGACCACAGCCACACCATAACGATCGAGAGTGCGGGCCAGGTCAGTCCCATCACCGATGACGCCAGCACCCTGCCTCCCTACTACAAAGTGGCTTTCATCATCAAGCTATAGTGACAGAGAACCTGTAGACATCATAGAGACCAGTTGCATTGCTCTTCGATCCCGCTGTCTTGGACCAGGCGACAGCCAAGTGAGAAGAAGCGAGGTGAGAGCTTGACAGCCCATAAGAGACTCATCGTTGTGGCGGCGCTCCTGACCCTGCTGCTTGTGCTATCCAGCGCTCTGGCCCAGGCGGACGGTGACTACGACCTCTCGTGGTGCACGGTGGACGCCGGAGGCCAGAGCTTCAGCAGCGACGGACGGTACAGCCTGGGCGGGACCATCGGCCAGCCCGATGCCGGCATTCTAGACGGTGGGGGCTACACTCTGGTTGGCGGCTTCTGGGGTGCAGCACCGGTGCAGTACCTGCTGCGCCTGCCGCTAGCCCTCCGGAACTACTAGCGCTGCCGACGCCTGGCGGTTTGACGGCAGCGGCTGCTGTCACTTGGCGCACAAGTGGCTCAACGACCGGAAAGCCCGCAAGCTCCCCTTCGACGACCTCCTCCACTACCAGAAGATCGTCGTCGCCCTCGAGGAGACCACGCGGCTGATGGAAGAGATCGACTGATTCATCCCCATCTGGCGTATTGAATAGGGGCCGCAAGACCCCACGATACGGACCGAGGGGTCTACCACCCCACCGTAGACGTTCCGCAATCGCCGCCTGAACGGCTGAAGGAGGGATAACGGCGTGAGTCCTCTCGCGAAAACGCGGTGGCGAGTTCTTCTCCTTGGAGAGCGGAGAAACCCTCGGATTCCGCCTCGATCGCCGTCTTGAAACCTGAGGGGTGCGCGGAGTAACCTTGCTGTCGGGAACAGATGGTGTCTAGAGGCTAGTGGATTGGGGCCCCACCCCCCGCTGGATAGATAAGCTCTGAAATCCAGCGAGATACGAAGCATCCCGCCTTGCAGAAGCCGCCCAACGGCCGCTTCACCCGCCCCGAGGGAAGAACCAGATGGCTCAATGGCGAGACGGTCGGAACTCCAGCCAACGCATCAGGCGAAAGAGCCCCGGCTCGTGTCCGGGTGCCAGCATTGCCAGGCCGCCTGGTGCCGACTAGGCAAGACCAGAGTCACCGTGGTGAACCATACACCGCCAAGGGCCATTCACGGAATGAAGAATGGGAACTGGTCCAGGGGCAGAGTCGGCAGGCGGTTTGGCTCCTGCCCCAGGCCCGCCTCATCGCATTGATACCCGTCCGTTATGCAGAACATGATTGTTACTGTGGCCGGATCATCGAATGTGTAGTATGGGAGCAACGCTTGCTCTATTTCCTCCCATAGCACTTTCATCCGAACCCAGTTCCCGTCTACCCAGACCGTCGGTTGCAGACCCGGAAGCTTCGTCCACTCGCCGTTGACAACCACGTTGACAAACCCTTCGCACTCATTTGGCGTCAGGCATATGAAGCCGAGGTTCCAGTGTCCAAGTTTGTCGAGGTACCAGCCATCTGGGCAGACCTCGATCAGAGGGTACCCAGCATGGTAGCCTTGCATCGCACCGGCGATCGGCCCCGTCAATTGGGTTACCCGGCCAAGCTCAAAACCAACCGTGTCGGTTGCCACCTCAACGGCGGTCAAGTCCATCCCCGGCTCCAGTGACCCAGAAGACTCCCCGCCTCCGCAGGTCATTCCATCATTTGTGGGGTCTGTCAAGACCAGCGGCGGGGGGGACTCAGGGGGCAGGGGAACGCCACAATCGGTCAAGAAACCCAGGGAGCCGTCCTCCCGCGATACGAGGTGAATCACCCGCATGTCGGTCTCGCCCTGGGCGGTGAGGTTGGCATCGACTTCGTAGGCGTTCTCAACCGGTATCGAAAGGCCATCGATCACCCACGTCCAGGGTCCTATCTCTGTCGCCTCAATGATCTCAATGATCACACGGTTTAGGATCACCGCCTCAAAGTAGGTCCTGCACTGCGGGCGGCCGTAGGAATCCAACACGACATCATGGAGGAGGTCCACGAGTGCTTCGGCGTTCTCGGATTCGAACGCGTCGTTGTACTTCACTTGGAAGTCCCCCAAGATGAGCGGGAGCACACGCTCTTCCTCCGGCAGTGGCACCGGCGTGGGCTCCTCCTCCTTCTCAGCCTCGACGCATTCGCCGTCGGTGCATTCCCACCCCTGTCCATAGAGGTTCTCGCACTCCTGATTCTCAGTGCACTGGGCCTCAGCCTCGACGCATTCGCCGTCGTCGCATACGCCCCCGTCGCAGTCCGCGTCCTCGGTGCACTCCGGCTCAGGCGTCGGCGTAGGCTTGACGCAGTCGCCGAAAGACTCCTCGCATTCCCACTCCCCCGTTGGACAGATCTGCTCGCAGTCCTGGGGCTTCTCGCACCCAACCTTGATGCATTCGCCGTCGTCGCATTTCCACACCTCTCCTGGATGGAGGTCGCAGCAGTCCGAATTAACAGTGCACTCCTCAGGCTCGACGCATTCGTATTCGACGCATTCGTCGCCAGGGCGACAGTGATAATCCCCACAGCACTCGTTGCAAGTGTGGTCGTAACAGCAGTATAGTGTCCCCGCGCAGTCCGCTTGACTAGTGCACCCGCCCCCAAGCTCGGAGCGCGGCGGTGGCCCTCGATAACAACCCACCAGCACCAGGGCCAGCGCAACCATCGTTGCCAAGAGTACCAACACACGCGGTCTGATCATCTTCCTTGCCTCCTTGCTGTTGTGCGGTCCTTGGACACGGTGATTACGCTGGCCACAGGCGCGGCGATTCTGTGCTGCGGGATCATCACGTTGGCGGCCAATTCGATGCCAGTATCAATACCGCCGTGAATAATCTTATGACACATTGCACGGACTTGTCAAGCAGTACTGTCTGGCACAACCCACTGTTGGTGCACCATCGCCAGGCGATGGTGGAATCGGCGCGAGGCGCTGTTGGGATGGTCTTGGAGTTCTGATGGCCTCGGTGTATTGCCGGCTAGAGAGCCGGCCCCCATAGTGAAGGTCGGCTCAAGGAAGGTCCTCCCTGGGACGAATGCCCTGATAGAATGCCGTCGATGCTTGGGAGCGCAAGTGCCACGCGGCCTGAAGGAGGGTCAGAGAGATGGCTGGGAGAAGGAGAGCCACAGCTTTGGAGACTTGCTGAACTTCTCGAGGAAGGCGCTCTCCTTCGCCAGAGAGGCTAGCGAGTTGGGTCAGGCGGCTGGGAGGGGCCGTCGGCCACCTCGGTCTCCAGCGTCCCCACGGTGGCGGTGCTCTGCGCGCGCCCAGCACGACAGCGTTGCCAGTGGTTGCAGTGGCAAACCTCGCGTGCCCGAGCCCTCACCGGCATCATGACTTGCGCCTTCGGCCGCGCTCAGGCATAATGCTGTTACGCGAGTCTGGCTTTGTAACGGAAGTTGTTACCAACTCAGATTCCTGTAACACGACCTATCACTACCACCTGAGGGTGCCAAGTATGTCCCGGTCTCTGTCCGCTCTCAGAGCCAAGTTAATCCTGCATTTGGAGTGGGAAGAACAGCCGGTGGTTACCATCAAAGAGACGATGGACATCTTGGACTCCTCCTATGACCGCGCCCGGCAGGTCATTCATCGGCTCGTCCGCGACATGTGGCTGGCCCCGATCACCCGACCGGTAAGAGCTTCTCGGTAAGGGGCGCTTAGATCCTTGAACTGCACGAGGGTAAGATCAGGCGAGAAGCGCTATACTGGGACTCCGCCACGTTTCTGCGCCAGCTTGGTTTGACGGCTGAAGAACATTCGGGATAGGTCTCTGGCGCCACAAGGAAATCGTGGTCAAGGAAACCATACGCCTCATGGAGGAGATTGACGAGTTGATTTCAGGTTGGCCCATCGAGTACTGAATGGGAGCCAGACCGCAGCCAGCTCGGCTGAGCGGCGCTGTCTCTCAATTGATCGCTTCGGCGCCGAGACGTGCCTCTCCTCATGACTTGCCTCATCACCTTTGGTGTGCTATACTATAGCTAATGGCTAGAATAGGCGACACGACAGGTAACGCGGCAATGCAGAACCACAAAACGCTGGGCCCAACGGCCGCGGAGCTCTTGCTGCGACTCAGTGGTGAGGGAAAGACCATTTTCTCTATCTCCGATGCCCAGGCCATCACAGGAGAGAGCTACAACGCCACCACCTTCGTGCTGGGAGATCTTGTGCGGAAGCGTTGGCTGGTAAGGCTGATTCCGGGGAAATACTTGATTGTACCCTTGGAAGCCGGCCTTGAAAGCATCCCCATGGCCGACAGATACGTGATCGCCCGCGAGGTGTTGGGCTCGGTCCCCCACTACATCTCTCATTACAGCGCGATGGATCTCCATCAAATGACGACGCAGCCGGTGAACACGGTTCATGTGACCGTGGCCCGCCGGAGGAAGAGCCGGACCATAGCCAGCGTGCAGTACCGGTTCGTGTACACCGGCCCACACTCCTTCTGGGGATGGGAGATGATCTGGGCCACACCTGAGGAACAGGTAAGGGTCACTGATCTGGAGAAGACGGTGCTCGATTGCGCTGTACGACCTCAGCTGTGTGGTGGGCTAAGCGAGTTGGCGGAAGGTCTCTGGCTGCGTAGGGACGATCTCAATGAGAACCGGCTGCTAGAGTACGTCGAGCGCTTGAGCCACAAAGCCGCGGCTAGGCGGATAGGGTTCCTGCTGGAGACGCATGAATTGGGGGACCCAGACACCCTCGCTACACTGCAGTCGTATGGGAAGCGCGGCTTCGACCTCCTGGACCCGACTCTGCCGGATGAGGGGCCGTACAATCGGGACTGGCGCTTGCGCATCAACCTTGATCCCGAGGAACTGAAAGCCATCGTGTGGACGTGACCAAATGATCTCAGCCGGTGAAGTTGCCAAGCTGGCCCATGCTGCAGGCGTTAGCCAGCGCGTGATTGAAAAGGACTACGTTCTCAGTTGGATGCTGATCGCCATCGCCGAGAGCGATTTGCGGAGTGCGTTGGCCTTCAAGGGAGGAACAGCTCTGAAGAAAGTCTATTTCCCCGACTACCGGTTCTCAGAGGACCTTGATTTCACCCTGCTCGATGACCTACCGCACGACGAGTTAGTGAAGGCCTTCGCACCCCTGTTTCCATCCCTCAAGGACCATGTGAACCTTGCCCTCAGCCTGCGAACTGCGGAGGAAAGTGCTTTCAGGAGTACAAGCTTGGAAGTGTATTACGTAGGTCCGTTGCAGGCAGGGCTAGGTAACAGATTCGTAAAGCTGGATTTCACGCGAGGAGAGCTCCTGTTGGAGCGTCCGGTAGACGGTATCCTGCGAGCAGGTTTCACCGACTACCCAGAGGGAGTCGCAGTCCCCACCTACACGTTGAGGGAGATTCTTGCTGAGAAGCTCTGTGCTCTCATCGGGCGCACTGAGACCCGGGACCTGTACGACGTCTATGAACTCTTTGAGTCCGGCGACGTCGACCAAGCCTTCTTATGGGACGACTTTGCAGCCAAATGCGAGCACAACGAACGAGATCCAACGCTGCTGCAACAAGCGCTTGACGACAAGGCGGCAAGGCTGGAGAAACAGTGGCAAACGCGCCTGGCCCAGCAGGTGACCGACTTGCCTCACTTCAACGAGGTCATGCGGACGGTGCAGCGACACGTCCGGAATCTGCCGCCTTGAGAATAGCCTGATTCGGACGTCCGTCAGAATCGCCAGTTGAACTACCAAAGGCGAAAGGAGAATGCGATGACGATTCGCCATGTGATATTCATCACTCTATTGGTGGCGACGGGTGCCTCTTTTGCAGGTGCGTGGCTGAATGTGCGAAATGGCATACGAGGCGTCTTCCTGCCCACGTTCCTGGTGCTCCTATCCATACTGCTCGCCCACGATGCCTACGGAAATAGACTGCTCCCATCCCCCAACGCCCTCGCTCAATTCGCGGGGTACATCGAAGCCCTGTGGTGTTTGGGCCTGGCGGCGGTCCTCCTGTGGAAGCATATGTCGTCGTAACAACCGGTGGCTCCTGATCTGCCTGCCTGGCAACCGAGCTGATTACCAGGCAAGCTCATACAATGCCTCGCTACGCCTCGACAATCTCCTCCACTACCAGCAGATCGTCGTCGCCCTCAAGGGAACGATGCGCCACGGAGGAGATTGATGATCTGATTCCAGGCTGGCCCATACACTAGAACAAACGAGGTGGGCGAGCAGTGGCCCTTCGGAATTGATCGTACTCGTCGCAGAATCACTTGCCCCAAACAGGCTTGACGCGGTTGCAGCATCCGGGGGAACCATCAGCAACGCACCCCAAGAACGTCCTCTCGAAGTTGACACGGACTCAGAATTGTGCTATACTGCGGACGGATTGTACGATGTACCGTAGATTGCAAGGAGGTGGAAGAGTGAAACCAAGATGGTTACTACTAGGAGTGAGTGTAATCTGCTTGCTGGTGCTGTTCCCAGCGGCCGCGCTATCGCAGCATCCACAACTGGACCTCGGCTGCGGCACCGCAACGGTAGATGGCCATGTCCGTGCCCGCGAGTGGGCCAATGCCGCAACGGTCCCCCTGGTCGGGTACCTCGTCGATGCAAGTGCTGAAGGTCCGCGCTTTGAGGGAATCGCGCCCTCTCAGGCGGAGATGGGTACCGCGTACTTCATGAACGACCAGCGGTACCTGTACGTGGGCGCGATCCTCGACGACCCCGAGGACCGAGTCCCCCATGACCCCAGTTCCTCCGAACTTGCGATGATATGGACTTTTGAGGACGAACCCGCCGACGACCCCGCCGCTTGGATCGATTGCGCCTGGGAGGCGGAGTCGTGCAATGAGCCAGAAGACGAGGGTTGGCTGTCCGGATTTGAATGGCAGGATCCTGCCGACTCCGGTCGCAGCGTCGACTTCAGCACCTGGGCGGCCCCGCACGAGAACTGCTGGGATGGTTCCCCAGCCGAGGGGGTCACCTATGACGCGGCTCTCCGTGGCGCTGGCGCCCACCACGAGATGAGGGTAGACTTGCGAAACTCCCCCTTGAACAACCCTGACCCGGCTGAGGGCGACTGCTTCGACCTCAGGTGGATGTGGGTGTATATGCATGGCCAGACGGACATCGGCAGTGGCAGCGTGTCGGCGGGGTGGCCGGCCAAGCCCGTGGACGAAGAACCCTACACAGGAGAGTGCACCATTCTCTGCCTCAGCCCGTGCGACGTGGAAGAGGAAGAGGAATTCGTCCCCGAGCCTGGCACCATCATGCTCCTGGGAAGCGGCCTGGCTGGCCTAGCAGGATACGCCGCCCTGCGCTGGAGGGCGAGGGAGTAACCGAACCACTACTACCAAGGCATTGAAGGGCTGTCCTTTCGAGTGATGGCCCTTCTTTCTTCCTCCCGAGCGAGGCTCGAAGAGTCAGCCCAACTGATCCCGTCGTGGCCGATCGAGTAGCGGCCCATCAGGGCCGGCAGAAGACAGAAGCGAGGTAGAGTCAAGCCCGGTGCACCAATCGCAGCGCGCCCAAGTATGGAGAGGAGGACTACTCATCAGCGAAGAGAGAAAGTACCTCACACTCATTGCGCTGACCATCGGCGTGGCGGTGTTCCCTGTAGAGCAGACTGGCGACGTCCGTCAGAAGCGCCAGTTGAACTAGCAAAGGCGAAAGGAGAATGCGATGATGATTCGACATGTGATATCCACCGTTCTGCTGGTGGCGACGGGTGCTTCCTTTGGAGGTGCGTGGCTGAATGTGCGAGATGGCATACGAGGCAATTTCCTGCCCATGTTCCTGGTGCTTCTATCCATACTGCTCGCCCACGATGCGTACGGAAATCGACTCCTCCCGGGCCCGAATGTGCTCGCTCAATTCGCGGGGTATCTCGAGGCCCTGTGGTGTCTGGGTCTGGCGGCGGTCCTCCTGTGGAAGCACTCGTTGTCGTAGCTGCCGCTGACCCCTTCTTTGCCCCTATCGAAGATGGGGCGCCTGTCCGGCACCACTCCTGGTGCGCAGACTAGCCACTAGAACGCGAACGGGTCAAGCGTTGCGTTCAGCAACTCCCACTCCCCTGTGGGCTCCCAGGTCCGGTAGGACTCCCCATCGTAGTACAGCAGCACCAGCGACGGATCGTCCAGAGGAAGCGTGAACTCGAACAACACCTCCTGCACGTCTTTCCTGTCAGGCGTGACGGCCAGAATGGTGGCCGCGAATGTCTCGGTAGGGTACTCGTCCCCCACCGTGAATTCCGGTGTGACCCGCACAATGCGCGCGAACATGTTGCCCAGCCACCCGCGATCGTCCGTGCGCAGCACGATCCCCGTCTCCGACTCCTGTCTGGCCCAGACCCGCCCGTTGAAGCTGGAAAGGACCCGCAAGTCCACGTACTCGCCCGTGTGGAAGCGATAGATGTCAGGCAGGTAGAAGGTGTTGAAGGACGAGTTGGTGTTGAGGTAGACTACGTGTTCGTGCCTGTCTGCGCCCATGAGGGCAAGGCTGTCCAGGATGGTTGTCTCAGGCCACCGCATACTGGGAATCCACATGAAGGGGTACACGACGAGCAGAATCAACGGCAGGATCACCGCCGACACGAGCAGGTACCAGCCCCACGCCGGGCCCACTATGCGCACGCCCCGCGGAGCGTCGGGGGTGAATCGCTGGCGCAGCCGAGGGATCTGCAAGATGAGCCAGGCTGCGACGAAGAGCCCATACACGCTGGGGAAGTAGAGCAGCCGCTCGCCGGGTTCCGTCGCCAGGCCGGGGAGCAAACTCAGCACAAAGGCCAGCAGCGCAAACCAGACCGCGCGCTCACGGCCATAGGGAAGTAAGGCCCAGACCAGCAGGCCAAACAGGGCGACGCCAGTCACCGCGACGAAGGGCAGCATCCCAGGAAACATGATCACGAGCGAAGGAAGTAACTGTGTCAACAGGCCGACCAACATCACGGGCAGGTTGACCAGCATCATGCTCACGTAGCGCACAGGCTGAGTTAAGGGGTCCAGGTACATCAAGCTGTGGAACGCAGGGATGGTACTGCGGTAGATGATCATGTAGACCACGAATACGAGCAGCGGCGTGGCCCAGGCCCACCAGTGGGCGAAGAACAGCCGCACGCGCGTGGCGAGTCGTACGCTCTGGTCTTCATCGGTCAGCCGCTCAGCGAAGAGGAACTCGTAGGCAGCAACGATCAACGGGTAGGCAGCGGCAGTCTCCTTCGAGGCCATCGCCGCCAGGAAGAGCACCAGGCTGACCGCGAACAACCACCGTTTGCGCTCCTGCCTGGCCATGATGTGGCACAGGAAGGCTAGATTGAGGAAGAAGACGCACAGGATGTCGGTGATGGTGGCGATCCAGGCCACGGTCATCCCGTGGTCTTCGCAGATCAGGAACATGAAGGCGGCCAACAACGCGGGCGCGTCACGACCCGACAGCCGTCGCAGCACCAAAAAGGCGACGAAGGCCGACATCCCATGTACGAGAATCAGCGTAGCATGAAAGGGAACTGCGTTCCGGCCGAACATCGAGTACAGCGAGGTCAGCGTCCAGCTCGCCAGCGGTCGCAAGAAGCCTCCTGCCGCCCCCGGCTCTGCCCACCACAACAACGTGAATCCCTCGTAGGTCTGCACATCGGCGGACCAGAAGCCCTGCACCGGGTCGTAGGGAATGGCACCTTCAAGCATGTTGACGAAGATGAAGTCGTCGGCGGAGAAGCCCGCCCCCAGATACGGAGCGTAGGCCACCAGGCCGAAGGCGACCAAAGCCAGGGCCACCGCCCATAGAGGGACAGTCCGACCCAGGATCTTCAGAGGACCTGTCTTGATCATGCCGCCCGCCCTTCCAGTTGACTGGACTCTCGACCCCAGTATAGTCGATTCCCCGTAGGCAGGAAAGCCAAGACGCGTGTGGCTGAACAACGATCTGTCCGCCCTCGCCGACTCCTCCCGCCGGGTTCCCGAGCCCTTGCCAATTCCTCCGCTCCGAGATAGAATGCCAGTACCTCAGATGTAGCCCTCACTAACCCGGTGCCAGGTTAGGTAATTGATCTCACTCGCTCGAACCAAGCTCTTCCTGGAATTGGGAGCCCATCGACAAATGGGACAACGATAGTCACGCGAAACGGCGGCAAGCCCCGCCATCGACCGGCCCCCTGCTTGACCTTTCTCTTCTTGCCCTTCTTGCAGGGAGCGATACGGGAGGAATCATGGGACTCATACAGGAAGGCGCCGAACAAGCCGTCAGGAACTGCGCAAGAGTAGAAGCGGGAGAGAGTGTCGTCATCATCACCGACTACGCCACGGAGCACATCGCCGCTGCACTGCGCGACGTGGCCGCCAGGATCAGCCCAGGAAACGTCACCACCCTCATTCTGGAGCAGTATGGAGACCGGCCAGATGATGGCAGCACCCCGCTGGAGTTCCCTGATGAGATCGCTGAGGCGCTCAGAGGCGCTGACGTCAGTTTCTTTGCGGCAACAGGCAAGAAAGGGGAGCTAGCCAGTCTCAGGGGGCCACTGATCCAACTGGTTCTCGCCAGTGATAAACTCAGACACGCACACATGCCCGGTATCACCGATCAACTGATGCGCATGGGCATGTGCGCCGATTATGAGCAGGTCCAAGAGATCAGCGCAGGAGTTGGAGAGATCGTGAAGGATGCAGGACATATCACCGTCACCTCTCCGGCAGGGACGGATTTCACCGCAGAATTCTCGCCATCCCTGAGGTGGGTGGTCTCGGATGGCGTCCCCACACCAGGGAAGCTGACCAATCTGCCTGATGGAGAGGTCTTCACCTGCCCGTACGATATCAGTGAAGGAATCATTGTCGTCGATGGCATCTTGGGCGACTATTTCGGCGCGAAGTTTGGATCGCTTGACGACAAGCCGGTGACGCTCGAGATCCAGGAGGGACGAGTCACGAAGATCACTTCCGCCCAAGATGAGCTATCGACAGAACTAGCCGCCTATGCTAGCCAGGATGAAAATGCCAACAGAATAGGTGAATTCGCCATTGGCACCAATACCGGCATTGACAGATTGGTGGGCAACATGCTCCAGGATGAGAAGTTCCCTGGAATCCACGTCGCACTGGGCAACCCCACTCCGGAGATGACAGGAGCCGACTGGGAGAGCAAGGCCCATCTTGATGCCGTGCTGAAGAACGTGACTATCGACGTCGAGGGCTACGTGATCATGAGGAACGGCATATTCACCTTCTGACGCACGTCCTGCATCTCCGCGCAGGCGCACACTGGACACGCAGCGAGGCCGCAATGAAAGACAAGCGAAATGAGACTCTGGCCCACATCCTCCTCACCTACTCTCTCGATTTGCAGCCGGGCGAGACGATCATGCTCGACATCAGGGGTCAGGATACCCTGGAACTGGCCCAGGAGATCATCAAGCAAGCCACACAGATGGGCGGCGTCCCCTTTTGGTATTACAACGACCCATCACTAGCGCGCCCCTGGCTTCAAGGCGCCAGCGAGGGCCAGTTCCAGGCCTTCGGGCAGCTACATCTCAAGCTGATGAAGCAGTTCGACGCGTGGCTATGTCTGCACGGTCCGGACAACCCCTTCGAGCTGGCCGATGTCGAAGGCAAGCAGTTGAAGCTGTACCAGAGGCTGTACGTCGAACCGGTGCAACTGCAAGAGCGTGTCAAGAACACCAAGTGGTGCATCCTCAACTACCCCACCAACTCCATGGCCCAGCTAGCGGAGATGAGCCGGGAGGCCTATGAGGACTTCTATTATCACGTCTGCTGCCTGGACTACGCCAGGATGTCCAAGGCCATGGACCGCCTCGTTCAGTTGAAGGAGCAGACCGACAAGGTGCGCATCGCCTCTCCCGGCACCGATCTCACCTTCTCCATCAAGGGCATTCCAGCGGTCAAATGCGATGGCAAGGAGAACATCCCAGATGGGGAAGTGTTCACCGCTCCGGTGAGAGATTCCATCAACGGCCACATCACCTTCAACATCCCGGCCCTGGCACGAGGGTTCATCTTCAACGATATCAGGTTTGAGTTCCGTGAGGGCAGGGTTGTGGACGCCTCCTGCCAAGCCGGAACAGACAAGCTGAATGAGATCCTCGACACGGACGAGGGCGCCCGCTACGTCGGCGAGTTCGCCCTGGGTGTCAACCCTTTCATCACCCGTCCCATGAAGGACGCGCTTTTCGACGAGAAGATCGCGGGATCGCTGCATCTTGCGGTTGGTGCCTGCGACGATGAAACCCCCAACGGCAACAAGTCGGCCATTCACTGGGACCTGGTGCAGATCCAGACCAAGGAATGCGGCGGCGGCGAGATCTACTTCGACGGCGAATTGATCCGCAAAGACGGCGTGTTTGTCGATGACAGGCTAGAGGAATCGTTTTCAGCCGAGGCGCTGCGAGGTCTGTAGACACATCACTGCGCACCAGCAGGAGACGGCGCTCCGAGCGCTGCCGAAAGATCGAACCGTCTGAAGCGGCTCTGCTTCCAGCTTCGCCATCTCTTCTACCCATACATGAATGGAACCCTTCGTCGTTGGTTTACGTCTCCTAGTATGGGAGAATGACCATCCAAGAGAGGGTGTCGAAAAACGCTTCTCGAAGCTGCGGCGGGATTCCAAATCCCGCCGCAGCGTAAGGCTCCTGGGTTCTCCCCACACCCTCTTGAAGACCAACTTGATGAAAGGAGAGTGGAATGGCAACCCCTGTGCACCTGCTTCGACGTCTGACGATCGCTCTGCTGGTGGCGTCGCTCTTTCTCACAGCTTGTGGGGCTCCTACACCGAAGGCTGGCGGAGATACACCTCCGGACCAGCCTGCAACCCCAGGGGAGCTGTACGTGGAGAGCGTTGACATCTTGATCATGGAGTCCTTCCCCGTACAGATCAGCGTCCTGGTGAAGGGTCAGTTGCCCAATGCCTGCACAGAGATCGATCAGATCCGCCAGGGCGATGACCTGGAGAACAACGCCTTCTGGATCGAGATCACGATCGTCAGCTCGACCGATGACGCGTGCATCGAGATCCTCGCCCCCTTCGAGGAGAGCATCCCCCTCGACGTCTACGGTTTGCCTGCCGGCACCTACACTGTCACGGTCAACGACGTGATGACTGCCACCTTCACGCTGGACGTGGACAACGTACTGTAGCAAGGCGGCACCGTCGCCATTCACCATTTCGTAGCGGCGCTCGATGCAGCCATCCCCCAAACGACCACGGCTCTCCTCGCGTGGTGATGTAGCCACAGAAGCCCCTCCTCCCCCTTGATGGGGGAGGATTGAGGTGGGGGTGAACGATGTAAGCAGCGAGCGTGTCACCCTCCCCTAGCCCCTCCCGTCGAGGGAGCGCAGCCAACAGAAGCCCCTCTTCCCCCTTGATGGGGTAGGATTGAGGTGGGGGTGCATGAGAGACCTCCGAGGTCTGCGAGAACTCGGAGGTCTGGGAGTCTTGCGCTCACTTGACTAACTCTCGCAAGGGTGGTATAACCCCTGTTCGTACGCATCTGTACCCGTAGAATCCGAGCATTTCCCCGCAACGACCCATCGAGTTCAGGGTTGTATCCAGCACAAGCTCGCGTTGACCTCTTCGCTCCGTTCAGGTGTGGGAGATCGAGCGAGACGATAGGGAGTGCTCCATGCAAGAGGGACTGGGCGTCGCCGAGGCGATGTCGAGCCCGGCCACAGGAGCGATATTGGCACGTTTTGACACCAAGCTGAGTTCTCTGGCTCTACTGGAACGCAGCAAGAAGGTCCGAAGACTGGTCGATCTCACTATCAGAGGGATCAAGGTGCAGCCAATTCCCTCCTGTCTGTATGAGGGCCGACGGGCCATTCTGGTGAGCAACTACCCCTCGGTATCGCAGACCTTGCGCGCGGTGATCAAGGTTGGGTGTCGTCTGCCGGGAGAGGGATTCCGGTTGAAGGGGATCGGGCGACCGGAGGTCATCACCCACGCCAACGCCCTACTCAGAGCGCTGGGCATACCGGATCTGATCTTCCCCGTCCACAAGGATGAGTCTGGGGCATACAGCTTGCAGAGACGAGTGGTCAAAGAAGTCCTATCCTTTCTTAATGGAACCGGGCACGCTCTTTGGATGTCAGTCACTGGCAGCACAAGGGGCAACGGCCTACTGGAAGGGGATTTGCGGACCGGAGCGGCACTGTTCTCCGTCAGGAAGAGAGTACCCCTCGTACCGATGGGGCTGCTAACCAAAGAAGAGAAGGGTAGACGGAAGGTAGTGAAGGTCAGTTTCGGCGAGCCGCTCGATCCCCCTGACGCAGCACAGATCGGTGAGTTCGAAAGGGCGGATTTCCTGATTGACTTCTCGAAGCTCGTCCTGTGCCACGTAGCGAAGCTCCTGCCGCCAGGGCAGAGAGGTGATTTCGAAGACGTCGAGGAGAAACTGGTGGAGACCCAGCGTCGGCTGCGGATCCAGGAGACCTAGGCTGCGTTTTTCCACACCCTGCAAGGAAGCTGGAGCAACTCCCACACGTGCCGCACGAATAGTCCCTTACCTAAGTCCCAGAGGGACTTGATGGTTTGAGCCAGGAAATGGAATTCTCTGGCGGCCCTCTCGAACCACGCTGCATCGCGCGGGAATGTATTTCCCCGTTAGGGTCAAGAAGTCCCTGCGGGACGGTATTGGTCTGTGGTGCGGCGTCAGTGGTAGTTCAGGGCTCGCCTTGGGAGCAGCCCTTCCACATTCTCCAAAGCTTCGGTTGACTCCTGGCGGTTCCCGTCCCTGTTACCCACCACCCAAGGACCAACCTACCCCATCGCCAGGCCGTCATCGCCCCCTCGTTCTTTGTCAGCCAGGGAACGATCAGCTCCCCACTGTTCAGATCTATCCGCCTTCCTCCAATGCCTTTCCCCGGCAGATGCCCCAGTACTCACAGTAGTCTGGCGAACATTTCCACGTATTGGGGTTGGGAACGAAGACTCCGGCGGAGATGCCCCGCCACACCTCGCGCACCAGGTCGAAGAGGAACGGGATCTCATCTGGGTCGCGCTGGGTCTCGATGACCTGTGAGGTGGGCTCGTCCGACGTGGTGAAGACATAGTGGCGGAAGCGCATCTCCTCGTTGTGCGGGAAGCCCTGCTGTCGCAGAGACGCCAGATAGAACAGTGGCTGGAGTTCGCTCCGAGCCTTTTCCTCCGACCACGGCCACGACGTCGACTTGAAGTCGCCCGGCACGCCATCGTCGGAGATGATGTCAATGCAGCCCACGACGGGGACGGGGACCCCGGGGACCTTCATCTTGACCCACTCCTCGATGTACATGCGTCCGTATGGGCTGACCAGTGGACTGATCCCCTCGATGGTCTCCACCACCTCAGCGGTTTCAAGCATCCGGACGCCCGTCAGGCGCAGATCCTCGGGGGTGTCGCCCCCCCAGTCGACGTGGTCACCCTCGCGTTTGAGCTTTCGCGCCCACTCCCGATCCCAAATCTCGGTCAGGGGTGGGCTCTCGCGCCCTTCCGCAATGGCGCGCAGGTGGGCTTCGATCACGTCGTGGAAGGCGCTGCCGAAGAGCATTCTAGCGCCGGTGGCGACCGGGATCTTGTCAACGTAGCGGAACTTCCACAAGCGTCCGCAGGTGAGATAGGCGCTGGTCGACGAATAGCTGAGCCGGCTTACGCTGGGGGCTGTAGGTGGCGTCGTCATCCCTGGGTGATTCCTTCCTGGCGCTGAAGTGAGGCAACGTCCTTGCACGCCCACGATAGCACAGTTCTTTATCCGTGTCAACTGTAGAAGGAGGAGGATGCCCAGGAGCGCCTGTCAAAGCCCCGCTGGACCACGACCTTCGATACGGCCTACTCATGATCAATCCAGTGCCCAGCTTCGCAACCCCCCAGCGTGCCACATCAACAGTTGCCTACCTGAGTCCCAGAGGGACTTGATGCTTTGAGCCAGGGAATTCCATTCCCTGGCGGTCCTCTCGAACTGCGCTGCACCGCGCGGGAACGAAGTCCCCCGCTTGGGTCGAGAAGCCCCTGGGGAGTCTATTGGCGGTCCTGTGCGACTGCGCTCCATCGCTGAGCGCGGCGGACACCGCAAGCAGGTTAGCGGGGAGGACTTTGGCCGAGCAGTACAGAAACGTAGGGGCACGGCATGCCGGGCCCCTACAGAGAAACAAAATTCGTGAGTTGGTTGGTCAGCAGATCACTTCTTGCGGAGGCGCAAAGTGGCGTACCCCGCCAGGCCAGCGAGACCACTGCCCAACAGCATTATTGTCCCCGGCTCTGGCACGAACTCGGCCTCCACCTCGCAGACCTCAGCAACCACGATTCGGAACTCTCCAACGCGGCCCGAAGTGTCTCCCGTCAGCGTGAACCGCCAGTTCCCCAGAGCGCGAAATCCATTCTGAGCAACGACATCAAACACACCGGCTTCTGCACCGTCCACGAAACCCTCGCAGGGGAAAGATAGAAAATGGGTGTCGCTGTGATTGCCGTTCACAGCGTGCCCACAGCCTTCACAGTCGCCAAAGTCTTCCCCATCCCTCCATCCCTTATAGGTGATATTCTCGTCATCCTGCCACCCGGAACTGGAGACCGCCAGGTAATTCCGAACCCTTCCCGTCGAGCACTCGATGCATCCCTCAGGGTCTGTCGCGATGCTGATCCCCTGAGCAAGTGCCACACCGCCTGCCAGGAGCAGCGCCAGGCTAACCCCCAACAACATGCCTCTCAGCCAATGTTTCTTCATCTCTCTCGCCTCCTTCGTTCGTTTGTACACCACGCTGTCCGATGATCGTACACAGTATACCACCTTTTGGCACGCGTGTCAAGCTGCAAAGGAACGCCCCACTGTCATTGCGAGCACATTCGCTGTGCTCAGTGTAAACTCCGCGAAGCAATCTCCACCCACCCTCTTGGGGATTGCTTCGCCGCCCTGCGGTCTCCTCGCCATGACAGGTTCGGTTTGTCAAACAATGAGTGGTGCGAGCGCACCATGGATCACCTCAGAAGGAAGAAGAAAAGGGCCACCTCACATGGAGATGGCCCTTCCACTAGCTAGCTCGAAACAACAAGCCTACTCTCTCGTCCTCAAACGGAGTGTGGCGTATCCCGCCAGGCCAACTAGACCGCTGCCCAGAAGCAAAATGCTCCCCGGCTCGGGGACGAACTCCTCTTCCGTGATTTCCACAGCCCCCCATGCTATGCCGAAGCAACCGCCCTCGCCCGGACCCGCCATCGTCACTTTCACGAGGTCATTACCTGTTGCGGTGACAGGCAAGGTAGTCACAGTCCAGGACTCGCTCGGCGCAGCCTCAAGATTGCCGACGTAGGCGCCATTGAAGCGAACACGTACGTCTTCGGGTATTCCAGGGCCGATTGTCTCGTCGTCGATGTCCCAGGCAGCGATGATGAGGTTCGCCTGCCCGCCCGGGGAACTGATGCGAAACTCTACTGGATGGATTTCGTCCTCCGGGCAGATGTACTGTTGGGCTCCTGGCCCGACGCCCATGTCCTTGTCGGGGTGGCCCGAACCTGCGTTGTCCTCGTTGTCGATGTTCGTGTGATAGGCGCCGGGAGGTATGGCGGGCATCGTCGCATCATTCCAATTGCCCTCCACATCCTGTGCGAGCGCGACTCCGCCTGATACGAGAAACAACATACAGACAGCCAGTAACGCCCTTCTCAGCCAGTGTTTCCTCATCTCCCTTGTGCCTCCTTCGCTCGTTTGTGTACTGCGTTGTCCGATGATCGTACACAGTGTACCACCCTTTGGCGTTTGTGCCAAGTCCGAAAGGAACGCCCCACTGTCATTGCGAGCACATTCGCTGTGCTTAGTGTAAACTCCGCGAAGCAATCTCCACCCACCCCCTTCGCGATTGCTTCGTCGCCCTGCGGGCTCCTCGCAATGACAGGTTCGGTTTGTCACACCATGAGTGCTGCCAGCGCACCATGGATGGCCTCAGAAGGAGAAAGAAAAGGGCCACCTCACATGGAGATGGCCCTTCCACTAGGTAGCTCGAAATCAACCGCTTACTCTCTCGTCCTCCAGCGCAGGGCCTACCCTGCTGCCCTACCGGGGTCGCCAATATTCCGGCGGAGTTTCCTCCTTGGGGCGTTCAGGATCGTCTCGCATGACGATGGAAAAAGGCTGGCACGCCTTCAAGCGATAGCCTTCGCTCTCGAGATCTCTCAGCGTCTTTGAGAACTTGTCCAGGTTCCTTCTGAGGAGCGATAGGCTACCGGTCTGGTCGGCCAGCTTCACCGTGATGATCTTATCACCCATTTCTCTCTCCTCTTCCTCCTTGGGTAGGAAGATGGGCCTGTTTCAAACACATATATTAACATAAATCCGCTTAAATGTCAAGTGCCACCACAATATGTTGTGGTATCGTCGTTTATACACACTACAGGGCCGACACCCCCAGCTTTCTGCGCCCGTCTGTGGCTGGCTTCGTTCTCAGTCACATCGCACGTCGCCAGGTCACCCTGCCCTAGCCGTCCTCTTGAACGATCGGCACCACCGCCGAAGCCCCCTCCCTCTCGATGGGGGAGGGCGCTGGCTCGACCCTTCCACAGACTCAGGGCAGGCAATCTCACCACAGGGGGGGGTGCGGGAGAAAAGCGCTGTCCAAACGCCGAGACGGGCCCTTCACTCGCCGGGGAGATTGTGCCCCGCGTATTCGCCCTCAAACTCCGTGGGGATAGTGCGCAGAACCTCCACCCAGCGAACGATGCGGTTCGAGTCCTGCAACAACTGCATCAAAGGTCCCCGCGCCTTGAGCTTGTGCATGGCGATGGCTTTGGTGGCACCCATCTTGCCCCGCAGGATGTCCACCCACACGCCGTAGGCACCGGAGATGGTGAAGTCGGTCTCACGCTCGCCGAGCCAGATCTCGTTCATCTTCCCATCCACGTGGGTAAACCCCATGGCTATCTGTTCGGCGACCCCCTTGTCCGGCTCGGGTTCCATGACCAGCGTGTACGAATCGTTATTGCCCTTCGCCAATTCCAGATACTCTGGGTCGGAGTTGGACCTCCTCTTGACCTCTTCCATATATTCCAACGAGCCGAGTTTCATGCTTCCCCCCTATTCCAACGAGCACTCTGAGCACCTCACGACCTACCCCAGCCATCCAGCAAGCATCCTGAGCCTGCCCTGAGCCCAGTCGAAGGGGTGCGACGCCTAACATGCCACTTTCCTCACCCCCACCACCTCACTCCCCCTCCCTCGATGGGGGAGGGCGCTGGCTCCGTCAGGGTTGTGGCTCCCCTCCCTTGATGGGTGTACAGACCGGGGACATGGGTAACGGGTGTTCGGAGACATAGGTAACACTTCTAGGCACTCCGATTATTGTTATTGAGGTCGATTTCGGCAACCTTGTGGTGAGAGAAGAAGACATCGAAGACTCCATCAGTGGTAGCGGGACGCAGGGCCACATGGTGACCTCGGAAGGCCCCTCCCACTTTGAATTCGCGGTTGCGGAAGGAAATCACCCCTTTCACTTGCACCTTACGCACTTCGTCCCCAGGGCCGTATTCCATGGGTGGCAGGCTGTTTGGGAACTCTCTGGGGCTTTCCCGGTACCGACTGGCCGGGATTGCCATACCCAAGGCCTCGTGGGGTCGGTGGAAGTTGTACACATATCGCCAGCCATCGAAGTGTTGCTGGCAATGCTTGAGGTTGTGGAAGACGCGCTTTCCAATTGCTTCTGCCTTCAAGGTGCGATGAAACCTCTCGCACTTGCCCAGAGTCTGAGGATGATAAGGCCGGGAGTGAGACACATCGATGCCGAGCTGCATCAGCCAGACTGTCAGTGAGGTGTGCTGGTGGATCTCATCGGAGCCCCAAGGAGAACCATTGTCCACCAGCATGCGCTCAGGCAGCCCGTAGCGGCGGAAAACGGTCGTGAGGTGCCCTTGGACGGTTTCCGATCTTTCATCGGCACAAGCATACACGCCCAGCAGGTAACGGGAATGGTCGTCCAACACAGTGAGGGGATGACATCGAAGCTCAGCGAGCCGGAAGTGGCCCTTGAAATCCATCTGCCACAGAGCGTTGGGCGCTTCGGCTTCAAAGCGTCGCCACGGCTTGTGCTTGTCGGCTTGCTCAGGATCCACTCGCCCATTGCGGCGCAGAATGGCAGTGATGGTGCTCACGCTGGGGAGATCGTTCATACCTTGCGTCTCCAATCGCGCTCGGATCTTGCGACCACCCCACACAGGATGCGCATCTCTCACCTCAAGGATTGCCTGCTCAATGCTATGCGGCGTGCGGTTAGGACTAGAGTGAGGACGTCGAGAACAGTCCTCAAGGGCCTGTACCCCGCCTTCGCGGAAACGGTGCAACCATTTGTAGCCAGTCTTCGGACTGATCCCGAATCGACGACACAGACGACGTATGTTGGCACCCTCCGGCACGGCCAAGGTCACGAACTCAAGACGCTGGGACATGATACTCGCTTCCCTCCAGGGCATGAGTCAACTCCTCCTGACAAGACATCATGCCCTATTCTAGGTGTTACCCATGTCCCCGAACAAGTGTTACCTATGTCCCTAGTCCATACACCCGTCCAAGGGGAGGGCGCTAGCTCGGTCACGCTTCTGGCTCCCCTCCCTTGATGGGAGAAGGCGAAGCTCGTGCGCTGCGACTAGCGTGGGAATGAATTCCCACGCTACGGTCAGAAAGTCCCAGCGGGACTTGATGGTTTGAGCCAGGAAATGAATTTCCTGGCGTTCCTGCGCGATTGCGCCGGGTCGCGCCGGAATGGATTCCCGCGCTAAGGTTGGAAAGTTCCTACCCT
>JAUWLF010000161.1 GCA_030613785.1 Chloroflexota bacterium
TTTTCCTCGACGCTTGAGAGAAAGCTGCGGTGGGTGAGCCCAGGGCTCACGTAGGCGATGATACGTTCGTATTTCGCACGGAGTCGATCCAGGATTTCCGTAATCAACCCGACCAGCTTGTTGTGCACGCGCACATAAGCCAGTTTCTCGTTGTCCCCCCACCGAAGTTGGCGTCCCCTCCGGATGGCTGTGCAGTCATCTCGCCAAGGACAAACGGTATTAGGTCTGTGTTCGAAGAGCCCAGGATCGTCGTATCGCGAGGCGGGCGACATCTTCCCCCGGTAGTAGTAGAGCAGTTCATAGGGCACAAGGCCCATGGGCTCCGAGATGACAAAGCGGTGCAGGAATAGGCCGTCTCGGACGAGCAGGCGGTTGTTGAGCACCGCTCGATCATATTGAGCGGGAAGATGGCTCTCCAGGCCGGCAGGGACCTCGGCCTGGCCCACTGGTTCGAACCCCACGGTGAGCAGATGGGCGTTTACGGCTAGATGTTCTCTGCTCATGATGTAGGGCTTGTCCTTAGTGCAGGGAAGAATGAGCATCATGCGGCGACCGTCTCCTGCAGGCGGCTCATAGCTGGTGGTCATGAAGCGATGCCAGTCGGCCACGATGGGATTATCGAAGGCTTCCAGGTTCTCTTGAGGGCAGTAGAACGTGAGGCTCTCTTCGAGAGTGAAGGGAAGGATCACTTTCGTCTTGGACAACTCTACCAGTGCTTCTCGGTCCATCCACCCATCTCAGTATCTATTCAAGTAGAACTCTCTGCCGATCATCTCCTGTTGGTATTGCTCGAATTCCAGCACTAACGGCTGGGACTCCCGCCGCAGGCCAGGCAACTGCTCGTGCCACTTAGCCCAGGCCTCACTGGCCTCTTCACGGATACTCTCCTCATCCACGGTCAAGATCACACCGTCGTCGACGATGACCTTTCCATCCACTATCACGGTGCGAACGGAACTTCCGTTCTCGGCGTATGTGAGCTGTAGGAAGGCGTCGTTGAGGGGTGTGAGCAACAAGGTTTCGGTATCCAAGATGGTGATATCTGCCATCTTGCCCGGCTTCAATTCGCCCAAGTCGTCTTCCATGCCCAAGACCGCAGCACCGTTCACTGTTGCCATACGCACGACATCTCTTGAGGAGGGCCATTTGTGATGGTCAGTGCTGCGCACGTTATGTATCAGGCCTGCCAACTTCATAGCGTCGAACATGATCTGATTATCGCTGCTTGCAGACCCATCAGTGCCCAAGGCGACCCTTATGTCCCTCTCCAGCATCTCGATGATCGGAGCGAAACCGCTGCCTATCCTGAGGTTGCTTGCTGGATTGTGCACGACGCGGGTGTCGGTTTCTGCCAGAATATCCAGGTCCGCATCGTCCAGCCACACGGAGTGAGCCAGGGAGACCTCAGGCCCCAGGAGACCTCGTTCCTTCATCGCCGATGTTGCAGACTTCCCATAGAGATCAAAGCAGACCATGGCCTGCAGCTTGGTTTCCAGCAGGTGCATGTGCCAGCCGCCCTTATGGCGCCTCGCCACCTCCAAGGAGCCCTCCAGCAGTTCATCGCTGCACCACTGGAAACCTGAAGGACCAGCAAAACATAGTAGTCTTCCGTCTTCCGCACGGTGCCACTGTGTAAAGAGCCACTCCAACAGTTGGACATAACCTCTTGCGTCCATGGTTTCGTGGCTATCCCGCATGAGAGGCTGGAGTCTGGGATGAGTAGCCACAGCGGCCTGCAGCACCTGGTCGTTGTCTTGGATGAGCGGCGCCAGCCCGGCGCGAATTCCCGAGTCAGCGTAGGCACTCATGGCCGCGTCCAGACCTTCTGGCGTCAGACCGCCACCCACGGCGAGGTGATCCAAAACCGCTGTGGTGCCTGTTCTCAGCATCTCCATAGCACCCAGCATAGCCGCCAGGTAGATCTCCCGGGGCGAGAAATCTCCCAGAAGAAAGAGGTCTAGCAGCCAGAGTTCGAGAGGCAGCTTCTCCTTCGTGGCTTTGGTGAAATTCTCAAGAGAGTGGGTATGGGCATTTATCAGACCCGGAATAGCTAGCCTGTTTGTGCCATCTATCACTCTGTCGATGCCTTCTTCCGACATGGGTGCCGCCCCAATCTCAGAGATCCTGTTCTCCTCGATGAGGATGTTCTGCCCAGCCACGTAGCCGTCGGGCTCGCTTTCGTCGAGCAGGATACAGCCCTTGATAAGAATGCTCAACCTAGACCTCCCTCTTGTCGAAATGATCCTTGGCGGCTCTGTAGTATACGCTGGACACCGCTTCGTCGAGGACGCGCAGGGTGCCAGGTATGGTTCGATACTTCTTGGGTACGGTGAACTCTTCGTCCTCAGAGCGCATGCGATGCAGACGGTCGAGATCAATCTCGCCGTAGTTGATGCCCTCTGTGGTCAGCTTTGCCACTTCACCTTCGGGGCTGAAGATGTAGCTCATTCCAGCTTCCACTCCCCAGATGTTCACGGATGAGGCGGTGTAGATGGTGTTCTCGGCCGCTCTGGCCTGAAGGATAGCTCGCCAGACTTCATGTAACTCGTAGATCAATCCGCCGGTGGGGAAGAAGACGATGTCGGCTCCCTGCATCGCCAGGACCCTGGCCAGTTCCGGGAACCAGGCTTCCCAGCAAATAAGCAGGCCGATCTTCATGATATCCGTTTCCACCAGGCCTGGTTCGTCGCCCCTCAACATCGTGTCCTCATTCATGGCAGGGAGGAGCTTCTGATAGGTGAAGAGGCTGTCGCGATGAGGGTCCGCGAGGTGATAGAGGTTATAGAAACCGTCGTTTACCTCCTTCGCTCCTCCGAAGAGCACATAGACCTGTTTCTCCTTCGCCTTTTCCCGCAGCGCCTCCACCACGGGTTCGTATCGCAAGGCATCGGATCCCGGCGACGGCCCGGGGTACAGTTCCGGAAAAGCGACCAGCTGGGCTCCCTCGCCTACGGCCTCGTCAACGTAGTCGAAGGCCAGAGACAGGTTCTTCTCCTCTGGGGCGGTGGGATCATCCAAGACGCGGCCGGCGGCATAGCGGAGGTAGGACCTGGGCTGCACAACAGCGATCTTGACTTTGCTCACGTAATCGTCCTCCGTGAATCAGATTCTACGACTTGACCTCGATGCAACTCACCGGGCAGTAGTGTACGCAGAAGCCGCACCTGACACAGATGGAGGGATCTATCCAGAAGACATCATCTTTCTGTTGCGGAGCCTGCACGGGGCAGACAAGAGCGCATGTTCCGCAGGCGGTGCATTCGTCGCTGTCAACCTCGACCAGCAGTTCCGTCAGGCCGCGCTCATTGCCCCTCTCCATGCCCTGCAAGCCGGTCCCTCGTAGTTCGTCCAGGGTCACGTCCTGGTCCTGCAGGTAAGCTTCGAGTCCCTCTTTCAGTTCGGTGAAGATGTCAGGTCCATGGGTCATCGCTGCCGAGCATACGCCAATGCCTGTGGCTCCGGCGATGACCATCTCCACGGCATCCTGCCATCTGGCGACTCCCCCCAAGCCGATGATGGGCAGTTCAGTTCGACGGAAGATCTCCACCACATACCCCAGGGCAACCTCCTTGATGGATCTCCCTGACAACTCCGGCATCCAGGTGCCGATGTTTCGTGCCAGAGGAGGCTCCTTGGTGTAGATGTCGAAGCTGATGGCGGGGAAGATGGTGTCCCTCGATGCTATGGCGTCCGCCCCGCCATCCTCCGCAGCCTTGACCAGATCTGCGAGGTTTGATGGTTCAGGCAGCAACTTGACGATCACCGGGACGGTGACGGTCTCCTTGGCGGCTCTGGCCACGGCATAGGTTCGCTTGGGGTCCTGTACGGCTCCTATGCCTTCTCCCGTCACTACGTTGGGGCTGGACCCGAAAGCAGATAGCTCTATGGCTGCTACTCCTGCCTCCTCTGCCAGGCCAGCCATGCGCTTGATGTCATCGGCGGGAGTATCGGTAACGGCCTGTAAGCTGATGATCACAGGCACGCCGCCTTCCTTGGCGATAGACAGCTCCTTCTGAATCCACTCTTCAAAGGACTTGAAGGACCAGGGGTCGGTCAACATCACGCTGTCTTCGCTGAGCTCGCTGTGTGAGAGGCTCAGTTTCTGGCCCGGCGATGGTTTGACTCCAATGGACTTGGTAACCACCGCCCCCGGCTTGGTGGCGGCGAAGCGCTTCAAGGAAGCCCCGCTGATGCCGGGCGGGCCGGCTCCCAGAATGAAGGGGTTCTCCAATTCCAGACTACCGATCTTGACGCTCGTGTCTACTGGGCTCATGCCCTGCTCTCCCTTCTTCGTCCTTGGCCTAGGGCTCGCTCACTCTCGATGGCGAGGGCACCGCTACTGGCCTTGACTGTCCTTGTGCTGTTCCAAAGCCTCCAGGACTCGTGATCTCCTTGCTGGCAAATCGTTGATGCGCACGCCGATTGCATCATAGATGGCGTTGATGATGGCTGGAGCAGTGGGCAGAGATGCTATCTCTCCCAGGCCCTTGGCTCCGAAGGGGCCGTTGGGATCCCTTGCCTCGACGACGGAGGAGATGATGTTGGGCGTCTGCCGAGCCCGGGGGACACCACACTTGCCCAGGGTGTCAGTGACATTCCAGCCTTCCTCTATCTTGAACTCCTCAGAGAGG
>JAUWLF010000134.1 GCA_030613785.1 Chloroflexota bacterium
GACTGATGGAGTTGATGAGTGAGAGGGAAAGGACGAGGAGGAGGGGTAAGACGAAGTTGTTGTCGCTGAATGTCGGCTCTATCGTGACCATAGCGTCCCTGATCACAGGCTGCTGCTCATTTCCCTCTGGGGTCAACATCAGTGTGGATGAGGGTGGGGAAATCACCGTGTCCTTGTCAACCCCAGAGCCTGAAGAAGAGCTTGAGACCTACCCCGCCCCATCGGAGGTTCCCTGGCAACCAGTTGAGGTGGTATCTGAAAGGGAACTGACCCCGGACGAGTTCTTCCAGCGCGTACAGGGAGACGAGGACTTCGCGGACGTCTATGCGCTGGCTGCCGAGGAGGGATACACCGAGCCGGAAACAGCGGGAGAGTTCGTAATGAGCGACGGCTCGGAGCTGAGAGCTATTGTGCTCAGTTCCCCTGCCGGCGAGCGCGTAGTTGCTCTTCGTTTGGAAAGAGGTGAAGCCAGCGGTTGCCTCCTGGCAGGCGTGGAACCCCAACGCGACACTCTCGTGCTCTACGATCGCGAGGGGCGTGCAGAGATTACCGTGCGGGACGAGGAGACGGTCGAGGTGAGAGTCTTCGATGCGCCGGGAAACCCGATCGGAGAAACGCGGCTCCCACAGGGTTGGGGCCCACCGGGCCTAGCCAGCCCTCCTCGGGTTTGTACAGGAGGCCGGTGGGACGATTTCGATCATTGCTGCAGGAAGTACATTGCGAGCGGCGTTGCCACCATCCTTGGGTGCGGCGCTGCCATCATAGCAGTTAAGGCCGCCGTTGTCACAGGGGGCTGGGCGATCCCAGCGGCCATCGCCTTCTACACCTCCGTTTGCCCTTTTGGGGCCCACTGCATAGTCGAGGCAAGTTTTGACGATCCTCCTACTGTCGTGGGCTACCCAGGTGAGCGGCTGGATACACCTTGTAGGACGGAGTGCCGAACCACTAGTGGTAGAGAAGGCGTACTCACCGTTCCAAATTACCGATTTACGGTGGATGTCGACGATGACCGGTCCCGAAGGCCTGAGACCCCACAATATCTCGATGTCTGCGCTGGCGAAACCGCAACTTTGCAGATCACCGACTGTCGTCCACAGTCGGTCTCTGTCACCGCAAAACCTCCTGTGCTCCCGGGAGATTTTGTGCCCTGCGCCGAGGGGAAAACATGCGTCCAGGAAGGCGACAACGCCGAATGCAGGCTGATACGGACGCCAGTGCCGCCGCCGGAGCCACAACCAACGATCACTTTAGGGACCGGCGATGTTCAGATCACGCTTAGGTGGGGCCCAACAACGCCGGACATAGACCTGCATGTCACAGACCCCGATGGTGTCCCCATCTGGTATAGCGACAAAGCGCCTAGTAATAGCGCAGGGCGGCTAGACGTTGACGACAAGTGTGGGGACACAGGCGTCGCTAGCGGCGGACCGGAGAATATTTTCTGGCCCTCCGGTCAGGCCCCCATCGGCACCTACCGAGTCTCCGTGATATACTACGAGGACTGTACGGGTGACGCTGGGGAGGTGAGTTTTACGGTCACGACCCTCGTAGACGGCGTGACCAACACACACATCGGTCGCATCTCACCTGACAGCGGGGAGGTAGTCGTCACCACGTTTACGCGTTGACGATAGACATAGGTGCAGACTTGTTTGACCGCTGGATGCAAGCAACAGGCGGAGATGTGGTCAATGGGACCGTTGATGGCGCCCTGATAGTCGCCACGGGGCCTGATGAGACGATCATTCGTGCTCTACCCCTGACTCCCTGGGAGGAGGTACCCTTCACGATTCACGTGGACGCTCCCACGGCAGACCCCTTCAGTTTCCAGGTGGTGGAGCGGGTGAACGGGGTGGAGACAGGAGGCAACGTGTTCTGGTACACCGCCCTGCTACCTACGCCAACGCCCGGTGCCGACGAAGTCGACATCGAGATGCCTGAGATCAAGTTGCCCAGTGAGATAACCTGCTCAATCCCTTGCGTTGGAGTGATACTTGTCACCGCGCTGGTCCTGTGGCTCGCAAGGCGTTAGACCTGGAAACCAAGGGAGAAGTCCATGACCGGTGCTTTCTTCGACGTGGTAGGCACGATATACACAGGAGCCTTCTGGAGCGATATCTCTCAACGCCTCCGACAGCAAAAGCAGAACCGTTTTTGGGTCTGGGCCTATTTGGGCTGGCACATGGCTGGTTGGCCCCTCAACTTGGCGGGGCTGCTCAGCGACAAACGGTGGTACGAGGCCTGGGCTCGCGACATGGCCTGGCTGTTGCGCGGCTTCACCGAGGAGGAGGCACAACAGCTTTTCGATTGGGTATGCGAAGAGCGAGTGACGCCCTACCTGCGCTCAGATATCATGGAGATCTTGCGAGATCATCAGTCCAAGGGCCATGTCGTAGCACTGGTGTCGGGGAGTCCTCAACGCCTGCTCGACACCCTTGCCTCGCGCCTCGAAATTGAGCACACCATAGGTACTCCTCTGGAGATCGAGGACGGTCGCTATACCGGGAAGACAGCCGGCACCTTGACGATGAACGAGGGCAAGGTCGCCGGGCTTGAGCGTTTCGCGATGAACAACGGCTTTGACATCGACTGGCAGGAAAGCTTCGCCTATGGAGACAGCCGTTCGGACATAGCTCTCTTGGAGATGGTGGGCAGGCCTGTGGCTGTGTATCCTGACAAAGTGCTGAAAGCGCGTGCCTTGGAGCGAGGCTGGGACATCATCGGCGAACGAGAACCTCGAACCTAGCGCATCCCCTCTGCTGTAGAACTCCACCGGGCCCAATCCCTCATCTGGATGTTCGCCGCCCATTCTCTCTCCCCGGAGCACAACCAGTCTCCCCAAGTCTCACACGGGAGGCATACGTGGATCCAGTCTCTCAGACCATCGTCCCCACTGGGGAGCTTGCGTCGGCGCATCGCCTGCCGGCTGTCGCCTGTCGGGTCCGAGAGTCCACAGATCCCTTGACAGGCGAGACACAGGCAAGTTATAATCCCAACTGCTCACGTCCTGATTCGGCCCAGTCAACAACTGAGGACGACCTCGTCCTGAGGATGTTCTGAGTTCATCCATAGGAGGTTATCGGGATGGACACCAAAGAGCAAATTCTCATCATCGAGGACAGCGAGGAGGTCGTCGACTTCCTTACCGACAGCATTCTCCATCCCAGTGGCTATGGTACCCTCGTGTCGAGAGATGGTCAGGACGGGCTCCGTCGTGCTCTGGAAGACAAGCCCGATCTGATTCTCCTGGACTTGAACTTGCCCCGCATGACCGGCCTGGAGATCCTCAAGGTCTTGCACGACCGAGGGTCTGACATCCCTGTGATCTTGATGACCTTCTACGGCTCGGAGGAGATCGCTGTTGAGGCCTTTCGTCTCGGCGTCAAGAACTATATTGTGAAGCCATTCAAGGCCGGGGAGGTGATCGAGGCCGTCGAGGGCGCTCTGGGCGAGGGCAGGCTACGACGCGAGAAGGACCGACTGACGGAAGAGTTGATGGGCGCCAAGAAACAGCTCGAGTACCGCGTCCGGGAACTGACCACGTTGTATGAGATCACGCGAGCAATGGCCTCTCTCATGGATCTGGAAACGCTGCTCTCCCGATTAGTGGAGGCGGCTGTGTTCTTGACCAAGGCAGACGAGGGAATGCTATTCCTGATGGATGAAGAAACGCACGAGTTATGTCTGCGGGCTGCGAAAGGAATAGGGGACAAATACGCACGGGGCTTGCGTTTGCGCGTGGACGACAGTCTCATTGGTAAAGTGGTGAGGACAGGCGAGCCGCTGCGAATCGCCGGTCCTGAGGATCGCCTGGACTTGAAAGTCCAGACCGGTCATCTGGTGAGTTCGCTCGTCTATGTGCCCCTCAAGTTCCGGGAGGAGATAAGAGGGGTCTTAGGGGTCTCTAATCGCGTAACCAATAGACCTTTCAAGCGCGCTGACCAGCATCGCCTCAGCATCCTGGCGGACCATGCGGTGATTGCTCTGGAAAACGCCCGTCTCTATGGGGCCGAGCAACGTCGGGCCTTTCACCTGGCGATGACCAGTCATCTGAGTCAGAGGATCTCCTCCATGATCGACGTGGATGGTCTGCTTTCGGAGGTTGTAGAACTCTTGAAGCAGGACCTTGGTTACTACTATTCGCAGATTCTGCTACGGGACAACTCAGACTACTTGACCATGCGTGAGGGCACAGGCGATGTGGGACGGAGCATAGAGAACAGCGGTCTCCAAGTGCAGATTGATGACCAGACCATCATCGGCTGGGCCGCCAACAACGGTGAGACCCTGTGCGCCAACGATGTTCATGAGGATCCACGTTTTCGCCTGCACGAGCTACTACCCGGTACGATGGCGGAACTGGCCGTACCTTTGAGGGTAGGTGGGCAAGTAATTGGTGTTCTCGACATTCACGGCAACGAGAGGAACACCTTCGACGATGACGATGAGCTCACACTTCAGATGTTGGGCGACCAGATAGCCATCGCTATCCAGAATGCCAACTCGTACGAGCGCGTCAGGAGGCGAGCGGAGGAACTGAGCAGCTTGAACCAGATAGCCACGGCTATTGCCTCGTCGTTGGACGTCGATGAGATCCTGAAAAGCGTGATGAGGGGCATCAATGAGATCATGCATGTGGAAGCGGGCTCCCTGCTTCTCACGGACGAAGCCGCCGACGAACTGGAGTTCAAGACTACCCTTCACGGACGCACGGAGAAGTTGACGCCCTTCCGCATCCGATTGGGCCAGGGCATCGCTGGATGGGTAGCGGAAAAGGGAGAGCCTCTGTTGGTAGACGACGTGAGCGGGGACCCTCGGCACAACTCCAAGATCGGAGAAACCATCGGTTTGGAGGCCCATTCTATCTTGTGCGTCCCCCTGAAGCTGAAGGATAGAGTTGTTGGAGTTATCGAGTTGATAAACAAGCTCGGCAAGGGGGGTGACACGCGCTTCAGTCAGGATGATCTGGAACTGCTCAGTGCGCTGGCCGCTTCTGTGGCCGTGGCTCTGGAGAACGCTGGACTGTACAAGACCACTGAAGGCGAGATAAGCGAGGCCTTCAGAACTACTTTAGCCTCCATGTCTCAGTACGCGTATGACCCCCTCAAGGCCTTTGCCACGAACACCTACGCCTTGAAAGCGGGCCTGGACAGGGGAACTATCTCCTGCGCCGATGACACGATGGACCAACTGCTGAGTTCGATGGAGCGTCAGATACAGCAGATGGCCTCTCTGACTGAGATCTTCAATCTGTTGGCCTCCCCCGAGACCAGCGCTGAGGATTGGGCGAACCTCGAACAGAGGTTTGAAAAGCTCAAAGCCCGACACGCCTCCTAGAACTGTAAATCCTCTCGAACGAAAAGGTCTCGCGACCCAATGACGGAGGTACTGGACTAGCACCCAGAGAGGATGAGGTCGGCAGGAGAGACTTGGCCACCGCCAGTGGACGCTCCAGCCCACGGCCTCCCGAACCAGTGGGTAACCCGGTCAGCATGCGCCATGGGGAGAAACCCTCAGCGTCGGTCCAGAATCTCGGCAGAACCAGTCAAGGTGGGCGAGAACACGCAGCGCTGCCAACGCAGCAGACCCCACTCGCCCAGTCCATCATCAGTAAACTGTAGACACTTCACGTCTAAGTCAAGAGGTCTACCATGCATAATGCCATTACGGACGTGACGGGCATCAAGGTCGGACACTACACCGACCTGGAAGCAGCCACAGGCTGCACCGTCGTGCTTTGCGAGAGCGGAGCCATAGGTGGTGTCGAGGTGCGCGGTGCAGCGCCGGCAACCAGGGAGACGGACCTACTCCGACCTTTGCATCTCGTGCAGCGCGCCCATGCCATCCTGCTGGCCGGAGGTAGCGCTTTTGGGTTGGACGCCGCCGGGGGGGTGATGCGGTTTCTGGAAGAACGGTCCATCGGCTTCGACACCGGCGTGGTCAAGGTGCCCATTGTCCCCAGCGCCTGCCTCTTTGACCTGGCCCTGGGCGACCCTCTCGTCAGGCCCGACGAGGAAGCCGGCTACCAGGCGTGCCTGGCCGCCAGCGATGGGCACATAGCCGAGGGCAACGTTGGAGCGGGCACCGGCGCTTCCGTCGGCAAACTCATGGGTCTCCAATACGCCATGAAAGGAGGGCTCGGGGCCGCCAGTCAGAGAATCGGGGAAGAGATCATAGTCGGAGCCATCGTGGCCGTCAACTGCCTTGGAGACGTCGTGGATCCCCAGAGCGGCGATATTCTGGCCGGCACCCGCAAGCCTGCGGGTGACACCTTCCTCAATTCCACGGAAGCGTTGAAAGGCGGCCGGGCACTCGCAGCACGGACCTTCACCAACACCACCATCGGGGTAGTCGCGACCAACGCCCGCCTGAGCAAAGAAGAGGTCAACAAGCTGGCACAACTGGCGTGGAACGGCTATGCCCTTGCCATTCGGCCCACAACCATGTTCGACGGCGACACACTCTTTGCCCTCTCCACGGGCAACAAGAGAGGCGACCTCAGCGCTGTCGGCGCCCTGGGTGCGGACGTGGTGGCCCGGGCGATCGTGCGGGCCGTGAAGGCGGCCGAGGCGCTCCATGGAATCCCCGCTCATCGCGACATGTGGCCCGATTCGCAAGGCCTTGACAAGCAAGACAGAGACCGGCTATGATTCCTGTTGCTGAGACCCCCGGCTTCGGGCGCAGACGTGGCTTCCACCGGCATTCCAGCTCAGATTTGCACATCCTCTCGGCGTCGCCAAAGGAGATCCCTTAATGGAACCCAAAGAGCGAATTCTGATCATTGAGGACAGCGAGGAGATCATCGACCTCCTCCGTGACGCAGTCCTCCGCCCCAGCGGCTTTGAGCCTCTAGTCTCCAGAACCGGCCAAGAAGGGCTGCACCTAGCCGTAGAGGAGCGACCTAGTCTAATACTGCTGGACGTGGATTTGCCCCAGATGAGCGGTATGGAGGTGCTGCAAGGCCTGCACGACACAGTCCCCAACGTACCTGTCGTGCTCATGATCTTCGCCGGTTCGGAGGAGATCGCAGTCGAGGCCTTTCGTCTGGGCGCCAAGCGTTATGTTGTGAAGCCTCCTAAGCCTCACGAGGTTACAGAAGCTGTTGAGGATGCGCTGCGCGAGGGTAGGCTGCGGCGAGAAAAGCAAATGCTGACAGAGCAGTTGATGCGGGCCAACAAGCAACTGGAGCAGCGAGTGCGAGAGTTGATCATGCTCTACAACATAACCCAGGCCATGACCAAAGCCCTAGACCTGGAGACTCTTCTCTCCCGCGTGGTGGAGGCTTCGGTGTTCCTGACCAACGCAGACGAGGGGATGCTGTTCCTCATTGACGAGGATTCGGATGAGATCTATCTCAGGGCTGCCAAGGGGGTTGGAGATAAGCGCGCATCAATGCTCCTTCTCCCAGCTCATGACAGTGTCATCGGGCAGGTGGTGAAGACCGGCCAACCGCTCCGAATTGCAAGCTCCGAGTCCCGCCTGGATTTCACAGTCAAGACGGGCTACATGGTGAATTCACTCCTTTACGTCCCCCTTAAGTTCCATGGTGACGTCAAGGGGGTACTAACCGTATCGAACCGCGTCACCGACAGAGGCTTCACCCGCACCGATCAGAGTCGCCTTGATCTGCTAGCAGATCACGCGGTCATAGCTCTGGAGAACGCCAGGCTCTACGAGGCCACAAGGGAGCGGATTGCCGACGTCTTTGGACATACCCTGTCTTCCCTGTGCGAATATGTGTATCACCCCTTGAAAGCCTTTGCCACTAACACCTACGCCCTGAAGGCCGCCGTGGACAGGGGTATCATCTCCAGCACTGATGATACCCTATACCGACGGCTCAGCTCTATGGAGCGCAGCATTGAGCAGATGGCCTCGGTGACCGAGATTCTCAGCGGGTTGGTCTCCCCTGAAAGCACGGCTGACGACTGGGAGCAACTGGGAGCGAGGTTCGAGAAGGTCAAGACCAGATACGCCGCCCCTTGATCATTCGTCGAGTTGCAGACGCGCGGGCCCGGATCTCCAACAGACCCCTGGGCCGCAACAGAGCGTCTGACTCTGCCACCTCGAATCAGGGCCAGCAACGGGACAAGGAAGGATCTGAGAAGAATCATGCCTGAGAAGAGCGACTCCAAGATGCTAGCCATTGACATCGGCAACACCAACACGGTGCTGGGAGTGTATCAGGGGGAGGAACTGATCGCCTACTGGCGGATGGCCACCACTCTGCACCGCATGGCTGATGAGAACGCCGTCCTGCTGGAGTCGCTGTTCGGCCACTCAGGCCTCTCCTTCGCCGACATCGAAGATGGCATCGTCTCCTGCGTCGTACCTCCACTCCTGCCCGTCTTCCAGGAGATGTGCGAGAGGTACATGAACTTCAGCCTTCTGGTCGTTGAGCCGGGCACCAAGACCGGCATGCGGATCCTCTACGACAACCCCCAAGAGGTGGGGGCAGACCGCATCGTAAACGCTGTGGCAGCCAAGGACCTGTATGGCAC